>JANXUD010000052.1 GCA_025352045.1 Gammaproteobacteria bacterium
TGGGGGCGTGGTTGGGGGGGGGGGGGGGGGGGGGGGCGCGAGCAACTGGCCCTATGCCTTGCATCGGAACAAACGATTTCACCTATGGCGTCCCGGGGGTCCATGCTCAGGGGCCACGCTGAATCCAGTCCACGCAGGAGAGCCCCATGTCGACCGATACCAAGATGACCGAAGCCAAGTGCCCGTTCCCCGGCGCGCACCACCACGTCACGGCCGGTGCGCGGTCCAACGCGAACTGGTGGCCGGAGCAGCTCAACCTGCGGCTGCTCAACCTGCACTCCGCCGGGTCCAGCCCGATGGACCAGGACTATGCCTACGGCAAGCAGTTCGAGAGCCTCGACCTCGATGCCGTGGTCAAGGACCTGCATGCGCTGATGACCGACTCGCAATCCTGGTGGCCGGCGGATTACGGTCATTACGGGCCGCTGTTCATCCGCATGGCCTGGCATGCGGCGGGCACCTATCGCATCGGCGATGGCCGCGGTGGCGCGGCCTCTGGCGACCAGCGCTTCGCGCCCCTGAACAGCTGGCCGGACAACGGCAACCTCGACAAGGCGCGGCGCCTGCTGTGGCCGGTCAAGCAGAAATACGGCAGCAAGTTGAGTTGGGCCGACCTGTTCATCCTCACCGGCAATGTCGCCCTCGAATCGATGGGCTTCAAGACCTTCGGCTTCGGCGGTGGTCGCGCCGATGTGTACGAGCCCGACGAGATCGACTGGGGTTCGGAGTCGACCTGGCTCGGTGACGAGCGCTACAGCGGCGACCGCGAACTCGCCGATCCGCTGGCGGCCGTGCAGATGGGCCTGATCTACGTCAATCCGGAAGGCCCCAACGGCAAGCCCGATCCCCTGGGCTCGGCGCGCGACATCCGCGAGACCTTCGCGCGCATGGCCATGGACGACGCCGAGACCGTGGCGCTGACCGCGGGCGGCCACACCTTCGGCAAGGCGCATGGCGCCGGTGACGCCAAGCTGGTCGGCCGGGAACCGGAAGGGTCCGAGATCGAGGCCATGGGCTTCGGCTGGAAGAACGGCTACGAGAGCGGCATCGGTGCGCACGCCACCACCAGCGGCATCGAGGGCGCGTGGACGCCGACGCCCATCACCTGGGATAACAGTTACTTCGAAACCCTGTTCGGCTACGAGTGGGAGCTCACGCACAGCCCCGCCGGCGCGCAGCAGTGGAAGCCCGTGGGACACTCCGGCGACAACACCGTCCCCGACGCGCACATCCCGGGCGTGCGCCACGCGCCGATGATGACCACGGCCGACATGGCGATGCGCATGGATCCGGCCTACGAAAAGATCTCGCGCCGCTACATGGCCAACCCGGCGGAATTCGCCGATGCCTTCGCCCGCGCCTGGTTCAAGCTGACCCACCGCGACATGGGTCCCAAGGCCCGTTACCTCGGCAAGCTGGTGCCGGCCGAAGACCTGATCTGGCAGGACCCGGTGCCCGCAGCGGACCATCCGCTCATCGACGCGCAGGACATCGCGTCGCTGAAGGCAAAGATCCTCGCGACCGGCCTGGGCACCGCGGCCCTGGTCGGCGCGGCCTGGGCCTCGGCCTCGACCTTCCGCGGCAGCGACAAGCGCGGCGGCGCCAATGGCGCGCGCGTGCGCCTGGCACCGCAGAAGGATTGGGAAGCCAATGACCCTGCGCAGCTGGCCAAGGTGCTTGCCGCGCTGGAGTCCATCCAGGTGGCCTTCAACGCCTCGGCAGCCGGTGGCAAGCGCGTTTCGCTGGCCGACCTGATCGTGCTCGGCGGCAACGCGGCGGTCGAGGCCGCGGCCAGGCAGGGCGGGGTGGAAGTCCACGTGCCGTTCCGGCCGGGACGCACCGACGCCACGCATGCGCAGACCGATGCGCACAGCTTTGCCGTGCTCGAGCCGAAGGCGGACGGTTTCCGCAATTACGCACGCAGGGGCTTCGAAGAGCATGCCGCCGAAAGACTTGTGGACAAGGCGCAACTGCTGGGCCTGACCGCGCCGCAGATGACCGTGCTGGTCGGTGGCATGCGCGCGCTGGGCGCGAACAGCGGTGGCGCCACGCACGGCGTGCTGACGTCGCGGCCCGGGACCTTGAGCAACGATGTCTTCGTCAACCTGCTCGACATGGGCACGGTCTGGTCGCGATCCACGGCCGACGCCAACGTGCTCGAAGGCCGCGATCGCAAGACCGGCGCGCCGCGCTGGACGGCCACGGTCGTCGACCTGGTGTTCGGCTCGAACTCGCAGCTGCGCGCCCTGGCCGAGGTCTATGCCGGCAGCGACGGCAATCCGAAGTTCATTCGTGATTTCGTCGCGGCGTGGGGCAAGGTGATGGAGGCCGATCGCTTCGACCTCCAGTAGTCGCTCGCCCGTTATGCGGAAGGCGACGCCCACGCGATGGGCGTTGCAGGATGGCTGATCGGGTCGGCCCGATCGGGTAGGCTTGCGCAGTCGTTCCCCGGGAACCCGAATGGACCTTGCCTGGCGTCGCCGCGTGGCTGCCCTGCTGCTGTGCTGCGCAGCCGTCGGCGCAGCTGTCGGTGCCAGCGCCGCGATGCCGGCCGGCAACTACACGCCGACGCCCCAGGAAGTCGCCGACGTCGATGCGCGTACCGATGCCTACTTCAAGGCCATGTCGCGCGCCGATTTCCGGCGGGCCTACCTGATGCTCGCCCCCGCGATGCAGGCGATGTTCCCCTTGCCCCGCTGGAAGCGCCTGGGCGCGGAAGCCAATGCGCTGCATGGCAAGCATTTCGCGCGCCAGCGGACCGCCGTGACCTGGATGCTGGATCCGCCCGATGCCGCCGGCCCCGGCCTGTACGCGATGATCGACTTCCAGGACCACTCCGACAGCGTGCCGCTCCAGTCGGAATACCTGATCTGGCAGCGCGCGCCGGGCGAGTCGGAATTCCGCCTGCTGCGCCAGGAGCAGGCGTCCGGATCCGCGGCACGCAAAGCCTCCGGATCCGCAGCGGCGGCGGAGCCGTCGCCGCCGTCGCCACCTTCGCCCGATGACGCCGCCACGCGCGGCGCAAACGACATCGGCTACGCGACGGTGGCCGAGGCGCGCGCCGCGCTGGCAACCAAGGCGGGCGCCACGGTCACCGATACCGCCGAAGGTTGGCGGATTGTCGTGGAGGGTCCGCCGCCGGTGGTGTGGAGCTTCACGCCCGCGGGACATGCTGCATTTCCCAGCGTGGTGCGCCGCGCGGCGGTCGAACGCGACGGCGGCGTGGCCATCGACATGTCAGTGCTCTGCGAGGCCGCCAGGCCCGCGTGCGAACAGCTGGTCCGCGACTTCCAGGCAATGAACAAGCGCAACGCCGAGGAAATCCAGTGAGGGCTCACACCCGCACAAACTCCTTGTCCCGGTTACCCGCCGCGAAGCCGTCGAAGACTTCGTTGACCGAACCCCAGGTGCGCAGCCGCTTCATGTTGCCAAGCCAGCGCTGGATGTTGGGGTAGTCGCTGAAATCGCAGCCGATCAGCTCGCCCAGCGAGACGATGCCGCTGCCGTAATAGTCGGCGATGGTCAATGTGTCGCCGCACAGCCACGCCTTGTCGGCGCCGAGGATGTGCTGGTCCAGCACCTCCAGCCAGCGCCTGGCGCCGGACTTGCCCCACTCGATGCAGCCGGCGTGCGCTTCCTTGCTGCGCCGCTTGTGGTGCGGGAACAGCTGCGGGTAGACCAGGTTGTAGCCGAAGTCCCGGTAGAACTGGGTGTTGAGCCAGTCCATGACCTCGTTGACCCGCGCCCGCTGTTGCAGGTCCCGCGGATAGGACGGCAGCTCGTACTTGTCCGCGAGGTACTTGAGGATCGCCGAGCTCTCGGTCAGGCGGAAGCCCTCGTCGTCCAGCATCGGCACCAGCTTGCTGGGATTGAGCGAGGCATAGGGCTCCTGGCGTTGCGCCCCGGTCATCAGGTCGACCATCACTTCCTCGCAGGGAATATTGTTTTCGGCGATGAACAGGCGCACGGGCCGCGTGCCGGTCGACACCGGGTGCATGTAGAGCTTCATGGCAACCTCCAGCGATGTGGCGACCATTACACTCCTTCGCCCCGTCGCTTGGCGATGTCTGATGGCGCATCCGTTCGTTGCATTAGTGCAACGATATGTAACGAATTAACCAATTGTTCTTTACTCATGCAACGATCATTCTAGCGGGCAAGCCGGGGGAAACCTTTCCCGGCGCCCACCTAGGAGATTCCTGCCAATGAACAACCTCTATTCCCTGCTCGGTCGCGTCGGCCTGTCGGCCATCTTCATCCTCTCGGGCATCGGCAAGATCGCCGGCTACGCCGGTACGCAGCAGTACATGGCCTCGGCGGGCGTGCCGGGCGGCCTGCTGCCGCTGGTGATCCTGCTCGAAGTCGGCGGCGGCCTGGCCATCCTTGCCGGCGCCGGCGTACGCTGGATCGCGCCGCTGCTCGCGCTGTTCACGCTCGCCTCGGCGGTGCTGTTCCATTCCCACCTGGCCGACCAGATGCAGTTCATCAACTTCATGAAGAACATCGCCATCGCCGGTGGTTTCCTGTTGCTGGCTGGACAGGGGGCGGGCGCCTGGAGCGTGGATGCATGGCGCGCGAAGCGTTCGGGTCCGGTGCTGGCGTCGGTGCAGGGGGCTGCATGATCCGCCTGCGTCCAGCCGGCGAGCGCGGGCACGCCGAACACGGCTGGCTCGATTCCTGGCACAGCTTCGCCTTCGCCGACTACCGCGACGACAGGCACGTGCACTGGGGCCCGCTGCGCGTGATCAACGAGGATCGCGTGCAGGCGGGCAAGGGCTTCGGCACGCACGGGCACCGCGACATGGAGATCGTCAGCTACGTGCTGGAGGGCAAGCTCGGCCACAAGGACTCGATGGGCAATGCCGCCACGATCGTACCGGGCGAAGTGCAGCGCATGAGCGCGGGCACGGGCGTGACCCATTCCGAGGCCAACCACGACCAGCAGGGCACGACGCATTTCCTGCAGATCTGGATCATCCCGGCGCAGCTGGGTGGCCAGCCTGGCTACGAGCAGAAGATGTATGCGCCCGCCGAGAAGCGCGGACGCCTGCGCCTGGTGCTCAGCCCCGACGGGGCCGATGGCTCGGTGACGGTGCGCCAGGATGCGCGGATGTATGCCGGACTGTTCGATGGCGCCGAGTCGGCGACGCACGCGTTCGCGCCCGGGCGCCTGGGCTATGTGCACGTGGTGCGCGGCGCGGCGCAGGTGAACGGCCGCGCGCTGTCCGCCGGCGATGCCCTGCTGTTCAAGGACGAAGCGCAGGTTTCGATCGGGGACGGCAAGGACGCCGAGGTGCTGGTGTTCGACCTGCCGGCGCTGGATTAGTCGCAGCGACGCGACGATCGCGCGGGCCTGTCCGATCCCGCGGGCGACATGCGTTCAACGAGTGCCGGATCCCGTCCGGGGTCCGGCGCCGCTTCGTCCGCAGGACGCCAAGGAGATCGCCATGAACAGGTCACCACTAGCCCTAGCCGCGCTGTTTTCAATGCTGGCCCTGGGTGCTTCTTCCTCTTCCGCCGATGACAAGAAGGCGATGAAGGACATGAAGGACATGGGCAAGGAGGCCCACGCCGCCATGCACGAGGGCATGGCGCCGATGACTGACCAGCAGATCATCCACAGCGCCATGGCCGCGGCGCCGGCCAGTGTGTCGGCGCATGCGAGCATCGTCGCGATGAAGCCGGACGGCAGCATGCGCACCGTGCGCGCCGGCAACAACGGGTTCACCTGCATGGCCGACAACCCGGTCACGCCCGGTCCGGATCCGATGTGCCTGGACGCGGCGGCCTGGGACTGGGCGCACGGCTGGATGGGCAAGAAGGCTCCGAGCGCCGGCCGCGTCGGTTTCATCTACATGCTGGCGGGCGGCACCGATGCCAGCAATACCGATCCCTACGCGGAAAAGCCGACCGCCAACAACCACTGGGTCAAGACCGGCCCGCACGTGATGATCGTCGGCGCCAATGCCGACTTCTATGCGATGTATCCGAAGGGCGCGGAACCGGACACCTCCGTGCCCTACGTGATGTGGGCGGGCACGCCGTACCAGCACCTGATGATCCCGGTCCATTGACGCTGCGGTAGCTGGTAGCTGGTAGCTGGGGCCGGTTCCTTCACGCGGCGGGTCGATCATCCGTCCCGATTGCACGCCGTCACCCGCCGCGTGAAGGAAC
>JANXUD010000129.1 GCA_025352045.1 Gammaproteobacteria bacterium
CCGCCGGCAGCGTCCGCTTCGAGGGCCGCGACCTGCTGTCGCTGGCGCCGGAAGAGCGCGCGGCGGCCGGCATCTTCCTGGCCTTCCAGTATCCGGTCGAGATCCCGGGCGTCAACAACACCTATTTCCTGCGCGCCGCGCTCAATGCCCAACGCCGCGCGCGCGGCGAGGTCGAGCTGGACTCGATGCAGTTCCTCAAGCTGGTGCGCGAGAAGATGGCCGTGCTGCACCTGCGCGACGACCTCCTCCACCGCGCGGTCAACGAGGGCTTTTCCGGCGGCGAGAAGAAGCGCAACGAGATCTTCCAGATGGCCCTGTTGGAACCGAAGCTGGCCATCCTCGACGAAACCGATTCGGGCCTGGACATCGATGCCCTGCGCCTGGTCGCGGAGGGCGTCAACCTGATGCGCTCGCCGCAGCGCGCGATGGTGGTGATCACCCACTACCAGCGCCTGCTCGACTACATCCGTCCCGATCGCGTGCATGTGCTGGCGGACGGCCGGATCGTCGAGAGCGGCGGGCCGGAGCTTGCGCTCCAACTCGAGGAGCACGGCTACGCCTGGATCAGGGAGCGGGTCGCGCCGTGAGCTCCGTGGCACCGCCACTGCTGGAATCCCTGCGCGACTTTCCCGTCCCCGAGGCCGGCGACGCCGCGGCGCGGGCGCGACGCGGTGCGGACCTCGCGCGCGCCATCGCGGACGGCCTCCCGACACAACGCGCCGAACGCTGGAAGTACACCTCGCTGCGCGCCCTGTCGGCGCGCCGCTTCGTCGCCCACGCGGACACGCCCAGCGTGCATCCGGCGGTGCTTGCAGACATCCCGGCGCCGCGCATGGTCTTCGTCAACGGGCGCTTCGACGCAGGCCTGTCGCGACTCGAGGCCCTGCCGCCCGGGCTCGACTGGACGCGCCTGGCCAAGTCGGGCGCACTGGGTTCCGGCGGCACTCGGCCCGGCGACACCGGGGCGGCCGATGGCCTGGACGTCGACGGTGCCGATGGGCTGGTCGACAGCGGCCGCGACGCGGAAGACAGCTTCGATCGACTGAACAGCGGACTCGCCGGCGACGGCGCCTGCCTGCAGGTCGATCCGGGGCGCGATGTCGCGCAGCCGGTGCACCTGGTCTTCGTCGGCGCACCGGCCGATGGCGACATCGCCTGGCACCTCCGCCACCGCATCATCGTCGGTGCGGGCGCACGCCTGGCGCTGCTGGAACACCACCTGGCCGGCGGCCCGCATCGGCACCTGGGCAACCAGCGCCTCGACGTGCAGCTCGACGCGGGCGCGCACCTCCTGCACGTCCGGCTGCAGGACGAGGATGCCGGCGCGACGCTGGTCGCGCGCACCCGGGTGCAGCTTGCCGACACGGCCAGCCTGCGCCGGGTGGACCTGGAACTTGGCGCGGGTCTGTCCCGACACGACCTGGCCGTGCACCTTCAAGGCCGCGGCGCGAGCTTCGAATCCGGCGGCGCCATGCTCGCGTCCGGGCGCCGCCACCTCGATGCCCAGCTCGACATCCGCCACGCGGCGCGCGACACGCATTGCGACCTCGTCTGGCGTGGCCTCGCCGCGGACCGCGGCCGGCTGGCCTTCCATGGCGGCATTCACATCCTTGCCGGCGCCGACGGGGCCGAGGCCGCGCTGTCGAACAAGAACCTGCTGCTGTCGGACCAGGCCGAGGTGGACACCCAGCCGGTGCTGCAGATCGACGCCGACGAGGTGAAGGCCGCACACGGCGCCACCGTCGGCCGACTCGACGATGCCGCCCTGTTCTACCTGCGCAGTCGCGGGCTGCCGGACGCCGAAGCGCGCGCCCTGCTCACGCTCGCCTTCTGTCGCGAAGCCCTGTCCCTGCTCGGCGAGGCCCAGGCCGTGCTGGCCCTGGTGTCGCCGCGTCTCGAGGCGCGGCTGGGGCAGGTCGGGATGCTGCCGGCATGAGCACGCCCCCATCCCGAACGCAGGACTTGGCGGAGGCTGCGGCAGCGACAGCGGCAGCGCCCGCGCCCGCGCCCGACTGGGCCGCGATCCGCGCCGACTTCCCGCTGTTGTCGCGCCAGGTGCACGGCAAGCCGCTGTCCTACCTGGACTCGGCGAACACCTCGCAGAAGCCGCGCGCGGTCATCGAGGCGATGGATGCGCATTACCGCCAGCACAACGCCAACATCTCGCGCGCGGTGCACACGCTGGGCATGGAAGCGACCGAGGCCTACGAATCCGCGCGCACGCGCCTGGCGGCCTTCGTCAACGTGCGTCCCGACGACCTGGTTCTGACCTCGGGCACGACGCAGGCGGTCAACCTGGTGGCCTACAGCCATGCCCTGCCCCGCCTGGGGCCCGGCGACACCATCCTGCTCAGCCGCATGGAGCACCACGCCAACATCGTGCCCTGGCAGCTGGTCGCCGGGCGCAATGGCGCGCGCATCGCCGTGGCCGACATCACCCCGGAAGGCGAGCTCGACCTCGACGCGCTCTGGCGCGCGATGACGCCCGACGTACGCATCCTCGGCCTCACCCATGTCTCCAACGTGCTCGGTACGGTCAACCCCGTCGCCCAGGTGTGTCGCGAGGCGCGCCGGCGCGGCATCGTCACCGTGATTGACGGTTCGCAGGCGCTGCCGCACCGGCCGGTGGACATCGCCGGAATCGGTTGCGATTTCTACGCCTTCACCGGGCACAAGATGCTCGGCCCTACCGGCACCGGCGCGCTGTGGGCGCGGCGCGAGCACCTGGATTCGATGCCGCCCTTCCTCGGTGGAGGCGAGATGATCCGCGAAGTGCGCTTCGAGGGCAGCACGTTTGCCGCGCCGCCGCACAAGTTCGAGGCCGGCACGCCGAACATCGCCGGCGTCGTCGGGCTGGGCGCCGCCGTGGACTACCTGCGGGCGATCGGCATGGACCGGATCGAGGCCCGCGAACAGGAACTGCTGGCCTATGCGACCAACGCGCTGTCGGCGCTGCCGGGCCTGCGCATCGTCGGCACGGCACGCGAGAAGGCGGCGGTGATCTCCTTCCTGGTCGAGGGCGCGCACGCGCACGACCTCGCGACTCTGCTCGACCTGGAAGGCGTGGCCGTGCGCTCGGGGCAGCATTGCGCGCATCCGCTGATGGAGGCGCTCGGCGCTCCGGCGACTTGCCGCGCCTCGCTGGCCTTCTACAATGACTTCGACGACATCGACCGCCTGGTCGCGGCGCTGGGCAAGGCCCGCGCCCTGCTGGGCTGACCGGGGAGCTGTGTCCATGGACCAAGGCGATCACGCTGGCGCCGCCCGGCCCTCTGCAGAACTGCGCTTCCGCGCCGCGACACAACACGACCTGCCCGCCGTGGTGGCGCTGGTGGAGTCGGCGTATCGCGGCGAAGCCAGCCGCGCAGGCTGGACCACCGAAGCAGACTTCCTTGGCGGCCAGCGCACCAGCCTGGCCGACATCGAACCCCTGCTCGGCCGGCCGCGGAGCCAGATCCTGCTGGCCGAACGCGACGGCGCCCTGCTCGCCTGCGCGCAGGTGGCGGTGGAGGACGGCGCTGGCTATTTCGGCATGTTCTCCGTCGACCCCCGGCGCCAGGGCGACGGCATCGGCAAGCTTGTGCTGGCCGAGTCCGAGCGCATCGTGCGGGACGAATGGGACTGCACGTCCATGCGCATGACGGTGATCGACATCCGCGATTCGTTGATCGCCTTCTACGAACGGCGCGGCTACCGGCGCACCGGCATCCTCAAGCCCTTTCCCTACGGCGACGCGCGCTTCGGGCTGCCGCTGCGCGACGACCTGCGCTTCGAAGTGCTGGAAAAGTCGTTCGGAGGCGCCCCGTGATCGGCTGGATCCGCGTCTGCGCGCGCGCCGACCTGCTGCCCGGCGAATTCCAGGTGGCTTACGACGGCGACACCGCGATCGCGGTCTTCAATATCGACGGCACCTACTACGCGATCGAGGATGTCTGCACCCACGATGGCGGTGAACTCGCCGGCGGACCCGTGCAGGGATTCGAGGTGGAGTGCCTGCGCCATGGCGCGCGTTTCGATGTGCGCACTGGCGCGGCGACTTGTCCGCCCGCCTACCTGCCCACCGTGGTGTTCCCCGTGCAGGTGGCCGACGATGCCGTCTGGACCCGGGACGACCGCGACTGATCCAGCCGCGCCAGGCCTAGGCTGGCGGTGGATTTCCAGCGCGGCGGACGATCCGCGCCAACAACAGCTCGCCGCCGCCTTCCAGGATCACGCGTCCTTCCGCGCGTTCGCCGATCAACAGCGAATCGCCCTGCTCCAGCCGCAGCGGCAACAATTCGTCCTTGACCAAGGCGCGGCCGCCAACCAGCGTGGCCAGCCATTGCACGCCCGGTTCGGCGAAGAAAAGCATTGGCCCGACCAGGGGGCGGTGCAGCAGGCTCGCCTCGACCCGGTCACGTCGCCACATCAGGTTGTAGTCGGTGGTCTTGCCGGCGATCAGCTCCGCCCGCACGGCGCGCGCGCCGTCGAAGCGGATGCGGCCGTGGGGCGGCAACAAGTCCACCTGCTCGCCATCGTCGAAGTGCAGGTGCATGCCCTCACCGGCGAGCAGCATCAATTCGCGGTCAATGCCGTCGAAGGCCGAGAAAGGCGCATCGGCGTCGATCTCGGCGATTGACACGCGCCAATCCCAGTCGGATGAGCCCATAGGCGAGTGCGCGATTTCGCGCGTCCAGCCCAGGCCGTTCTTCCAGCGCGCCCGGCGGTATTCGTTGGCAGGGATGAGCGTCACGTTCACCGGGACATTGTCGGTGTCCCGGCAGGCAACCAGCAAGGCTCGCGCGGCGACGCGCTGGCGCCGATCAGCCCGACGGAGGCCGGCTCTGCGCCGGCGGCTGGCCGCCTAGCCAGATCGCGTCCCAATACGGCCAGGCGCCAACGGATTTGGCCAGTCCCGCGCGCACCGGGTTGGAGACCAGGTGGCGGGCGACGGCGAGCCGGTCCTCGTGGCGCTCAAGCACGCGCTGGTTATAACCACGCGACCACAGCCAGCCATTGACCCGGAAGCGCTCATCCACGGCCCGCGCGGTGATCGCCTTGAAGCGCCGTACCAGGGCGTCGAGCGGTTCGTCCGTCGGGGCCAGTACCAGGCCATGCCAGCGGTCCGGCATCAGGACCCAGGCCAGGCAGCCTGCGCGGCCCCAGATCGCGGGGTCGGGTTGGCAGCGTGCGACCGCGCGCGCTGCGTCCGGGTCGAGGAACAGCGGCCGCCGGAACAGGCTGGCCACCGTGACGAAATGGGCGGTCGTTTCGTCGGAACCGACGCGGGGCCGGGGCTCCGCGGGGCGCGGCCCCGCGCGTGGACTGGGGGTCGGCCGGTTGGCATCGGCACGGGCGCTTGCGTGCATGGGGCGGCTCCTGGAGAGCGTGCGACGGGAATGGGCGCGGTCACCCGGGCACGGGCGGCGCGCGTTGGTGCTATCGACTACCGGCAGCGGTCCGCGCGACGGGCTTGGCGGGCGGCTTCGGACCCGGCTTGGCCGCGGCGACGGCGGGCGGCTTCGGACCCGGCTTGGCCGCAGCGACGGCGGCCGGTGCGGCGCCGCCGGCGACCACGATGCGGTCCCGATTGCGTTCAACCGTGGCCAGGCCGATGCCTTTCACCGAGGCAAGCTGGTCGGCGCTGCGGAAGGCGCCGTTGGCCTTGCGGTAGGCAATGATGGCCTCGGCCTTCGAGGGGCCGACGCCGTCGAGCACGCGATCGAGCGTGGCGGCATCGGCGGTATTGATGTTGACACGCTCACCCGCCGCCAGTGCGGTGCCGGACAGCAGCAGGGTGAACAGGGCGGCGCGGATGAGTTTGGCGCGGAACAGGGAGCGGACGGGGTTCATGTGTGACTCCGGTGTGAAGGGTCCGGCGGCGACGAGGTCCGCCGGTGCAAGCAGTCTCGGCGCAGCCCGTCGCGGACACGATCGGGGCACGCCGCGCCCGCGCCTGGGGAAGCTGCTGGGGCGCGGGTCAGCCTTTTCCGACGCCCTCGGATAGAATTGGCGCCGGAACCGACGAAAGAAGCAGGCGATGGACATCGAACGCACCGGCCGCATGGTCGACGAGGCCTGGGACGGCGACATCGTTCCCCGACTGGTTGAATACATCCGCATCCCCAACAAGTCGCCGATGTTCGATGCCGACTGGCAGGCCAACGGCTACATGGATGACGCGACCGACCTGCTGGCGGACTGGGCGCGCAAGCAGCCGGTCAAGGGCATGAAGGTGGAGGTAGTGCGCCTGCAGGACCGCACTCCGTTGATCTTCATCGAGGTCGATGGCCAGGGCAGCGATTGCGTCCTGCTCTACGGCCACCTGGACAAGCAACCCGAGATGACCGGCTGGGCCGACGACCTCGGGCCGTGGACGCCGGTGCTGAAGGGCGACAAGCTCTACGGCCGCGGCGGCGCCGACGACGGTTACGCCATCTTCGGTTCGCTGACCGCGATCCGCGCCCTGCAGGAGCAAGGCCTGCCGCATTCGCGTTGCGTGGTGCTGATCGAGGCCTGCGAGGAATCGGGCAGCTACGACCTCCCCGCCTACGTGGATCACCTTGCAGAGCGCATCGGCAAGCCCTCGCTGGTGGTCTGCCTGGATTCGGGTTGCGCCAACTACGACCAGCTCTGGTGCACGACCTCGCTGCGCGGCCTGGCCGGCGGCAACCTGCGGGTGAAGGTGCTGACCGAGGGCGTGCACTCCGGCGATGCCTCGGGCATCGTGCCGTCGAGCTTCCGCGTGCTCCGGGAATTGCTGTCGCGGCTCGAGGACGAGGCGACCGGCGCCATCCGCGTCGAGGACCTCCACGTCGAGATCCCGCCGCAGCGCCTCGAGCAGGCCCGCCGCGCCGCCGAGGTGCTGGGCGATGACATCTTCGACAAGTTCCCCTTCCTGCCCGGCATGCGGCCGATGGCGGACGACCTCACCGAGATGGTGCTCAACCGCACCTGGCGGCCGATGTTGTCGGTCACCGGCGCCGATGGACTGCCGGCGCTGACCAGCGCGGGCAACGTCTTGCGTCCATTCACCGCGGTGAAGCTCAGCCTGCGCCTGCCGCCGACGCTGAATCCGCGCGTTGCCAGCGAGCGCCTGCGCCAGCTGCTGACCGAGAACCCGCCCTATGGCGCCGAGGTCGAGTTCGAGGTGGAGAAGAGCTCCACCGGCTGGAACGCGCCCGCCCTGGCGCCGTGGCTGGAACACGCGATCGACCACGCCAGCCAGGAGTTCTTCGGCGCCCCGGCGATGTACATGGGCGAAGGCGGCACGATTCCCTTCATGGGCATGCTCGGCGAGAAATTCCCCGGCGCGCAGTTCATGATCACCGGCGTGCTCGGCCCGCACTCCAATGCGCATGGCCCGAACGAATTCCTGCACATCCCGACCGGCAAGCGCGTGACCAAGGTGGTGGCCCGCGTGATCGCCGAGCATTTCGAGGCCAGCGAGAAGGGCCTGACGCGCGGTGTCGGCGTGGCCGTGGGCGGCGAAGGCTTCGGCGACCACGGCTGCTGTTGAGGCGGGCTGCTGTTGAGGCGGGCTGCTGCCGAGGCGGGCTGCTGCCGAGACCGGCTGCTGCCAGCCGCGGCGGCGCCGCGGGCTACTCCAGCGCGCGCGCAACCACCAGTTCGGCGAGCCGGTCGGCGGACGCCGACTGGGTATCGAGCACCAGTTCGGCATGCTCGGGCGGCTCGTACGGCGAATCGATGCCGGTGAAGTTCGGCAGCTCGCCCGCCCGCGCCTTCGCGTAGAGGCCCTTCACGTCGCGCCGTTCCGCGACCTCGAGCGGCGTGTCCACGTGGATCTCGACGAACTCGCCCGGCGCGAACAGCTCGCGCGCCAGCCGGCGTTCGCTGCGGAAGGGTGAGATGAAGCTGACCAGCACGATCAGTCCTGCATCCACCATCAACCGCGCCACTTCGGCGACGCGGCGGATGTTCTCGACCCTGTCCTCGTCGCTGAAACCGAGGTCGCGGTTGAGGCCGTGGCGGATGTTGTCGCCGTCGAG
>JANXUD010000015.1 GCA_025352045.1 Gammaproteobacteria bacterium
GCGCCGGACCTCGAGGCCGCCGCGCGCGCGGCGGCGGGGGGCATCTTCTACAACCAGGGCGAAGTCTGCACGGCTGCTTCGAGATTGCTGGTCGAGCGCTCGATCCACCCCGAGTTCGTCGAGCGCGTGGTCGCCGCCGGCCGCGGCATGCAGCCGCGCCATCCCTTCGAGCCCGGCGCGCCGATGGGCGCCATGGTGGACCAGGGACAGATGGAGCGCGTGCTCGACTACATCGCCGCAGGACAGGCCGAGGGTGCGCGACTGGCGCTCGGCGGCAGGCGCGCGCTGTCGGACAGCGGCGGGTTCTACATCGAGCCGACCGTGTTCGACCATGTTGAGCCGCAGATGCGCATCTCGCGCGAGGAAATCTTCGGGCCGGTGCTGGCGGCCATCCCGTTCGACAGCGAGGACGAGGCGCTGCGCATCGCCAATGACTCGACCTACGGCCTCGCCGCGGGCCTGTGGACGCGAGACCTGTCGCGCGCCCATCGTGTCGCGCGCAGGCTGCGCGCCGGCTCCATCTGGGTCAACCAGTGGGACGGCGGCGACATGACCGCGCCCTTCGGCGGTTACAAGCAGTCGGGCAATGGACGGGACAAGAGCCTGCATGCCTTTGACAAATACACCGAGACCAAGGCGACCTGGATCAAGCTCGATTTGTAGCCTGCGCCACCGCGGCGGCCGCCCGGATGTAGTCGAGGACGGACGACAGCCCATTGCTGCGCGTCGGCGACAGGTGTTTGGACAGGCCGATGCGTTCGATGTAGTCCGGCTGCGTGGCGAGGATGTCGGCCGCACTGCGGCCCGAATACACGCGCAGCGCGAGGTAGACCAGGCCGGCGACGATGCTGGAATCGCTCGCCGCGTCGAAGTCCAGCCGGGACGCGTCGCCGCGGACGGTGATCCAGACCTTCGACTGGCAGCCCTGCACGCGATTGGCCTCGGTCCTGGCGTCGTCGGGCAGTGGCGGCAGGCGCCGGCCCAGGTCGATCAGGTACTGATAGCGCTCGGACCAGTCGCCAAAGAACGCGAATTCGTCGGCAATGGCCTGCTGCGCGTCGGCGGTGCTGGACTCGGGCGGCTGCATCTCAGCCGCGCCGCCAACGCACGCCGGCGGCGGTGTCCTCGAGCAGGACGCCATCGCGGGCCAGCGCATCGCGCAGGCGGTCCGCGGTGGCGAAATCGCGGGCCTTCTTCGCCTCGTTGCGCGCGTCCACCATGGCCTGGATCCTGCTGTCCTCGTCGGCGCTTCCGCCGCGCGAGAACCAGGCGGCCGGGTCGCTCTGCAGCAGGCCGAGGTTGGCCGCGCCGGCAAGAAGCTCCGATTTCAGGCGGGCCCGTTCGCCGGGATCGGTCGCCTTGCGCGCCTGCGCCGCCAGGCCCGACAGTTCGGCCAGCACCGATGGCGTGTTGAGGTCGTCGCAAAGGGCGGTCTCGATCGCCAGCGGCAGCGTCTCCAGCGGCGGCGCATCGACGTCGGCAAGCTCGCGCAGCGTGCCGTACAGGCGATCGAGGGTGCGCACACTCTGTTCGATCAGGCCGTCGGACCAGTCCAGCGGCTGCCGGTAGTGCGCCGACAGCAGGGCGTAGCGCAGGGCCTCGGGCGGATGGGCGTCCAGCAATTCGTGCAGCAGGCTGACATTGCCCACCGACTTGGACATCTTGGCGCCGGCCATGTTGAGCATGCCGTTGTGCACCCAGAAACGCGCGAACACCTTGCCGCCGTGCGCGCAGGTGCTCTGGGCCAGCTCGTTCTCGTGGTGCGGGAACTGCAGGTCCAGGCCGCCGCCGTGGATGTCGATCGTCTCGCCCAGGTGGGCCTCGGCCATCGCCGAGCATTCAATGTGCCAGCCCGGCCGCCCCACGCCCCAGGGCGAATCCCAGCCCGGCAGTTCGGGCGGCGACGGCTTCCACAGCACGAAATCGCCGGGATCGCGCTTGTACGGCGCCACCTCGACCCGAGCGCCGGCCAGCATCTCGTCCGGGGGGCGGCGCGAGAGCATGCCGTAGTCCGGGAAGCTGGCGACGGAGAACAGCACGTGGCCGTCCGCCGCATAGGCGTGGCCGCTGGCGATGAGCTTCTGGATCATCGCGGTGATCTGCGGGATGTGCGCGGTGGCACGCGGCTCCACGTCCTGCGGCAGCACGCCGAGCCGCGCCATGTCGTCGCGATAGACGGCAGTGAACTTGTCGGTGATGGTCGAGATCGGCACGCCCTGCGCCTGGGCGGCGGCATTGATCTTGTCGTCCACGTCGGTGATGTTGCGGGCATAGACCAGGTGGGCGTAACGGCGGCGCAGCATCCGCGCAAGCACGTCGAACACCACCGGCCCGCGCGCATTGCCGATATGGACGTAGTTGTAGACCGTCGGACCGCACAGGTACATGGTCACGCGGGCCGGATCGAGCGGGACGAAGGCCTCGAGGCGGCGGTGCAGGTTGTTGTAGAGGCGCAGTTCCATGCGACAAGTTTAGCAAGCCGGCCAAGCCTGAACGGATTGCTTGGGGCCGGATTCAGCGGCGGAATGGTTGAATCGGGGGCAGGAAATGGATGATTGGGCAGGAAGGCCGGTCGTGACAGCTTGCGCCGTTAGCGCACCAAGACACCGGAGAACCAGATGCCGCACAGGATCGCCCAGGGAATTGCCATCGCCGTCCAGGTCGGCATGCTTGCCATCGTGCTGGGTTTGGGCGCTGGCGCCGCGCTTGCCGCGCCGCCGGGCGAAAACGTGACCTGGGGCTATGCGCAGGTGCTGCGGGCCGCGCCCGTGTACGAAACGCAACAGGTCCGCGTCCCCGAGGAGCGCTGCGATGGCAGTCGCGGCGTGGGCGGGACGGTGGCTGGCGCGGTGGTCGGCGGTGCGCTCGGCAACCAAGTGGGTAGGGGCGACGGCCGCAAGGCCGCGACCGTGGCCGGGGCCGTGCTGGGCGGTGTGATCGGGCGGCGCGTGGATCGCAGTGGCGCGCACTGCCGCACGGTCGAGGTCGAGCACGAGGAACGCCGGCTGGTGGGCTACGACGTGGAATACCAGTACAAGGGCCAGGCCTACATGTCCCGGATGGCAACCGACCCCGGCAACCGGTTGCGGGTGCGAGTGTCGGTGCAGCCTGACGATCCGGCTGCGCACTAGGCTCCCCAACCGGGGGCATGCCGGTTGCGGGGCTGGCCCATGGGCTGACATACTGCCGGCCCATGCTGCCCACGCCCGCCAACGCCGAGATCCTGACGTCCGCCCGGATGGCTTCGGGCATGACCTCGCGCGCGCGCCGGCCGGGACCCCGACAAGCCGCTGGGTAGCCTGGACGCGTCACGGTTCCAAGCCAAAGCCCAGCCCCGCGCTGGGCTTTTTCGTTTCCGATTTCCCCGTTTCCATCGACCCCACCCGGCAGCCATGAACCACCCTTCACGGACGAACCAATGAAACACTTCCTCAACACCCAGGACTGGGCCCGCCCCGACCTCGACGCCCTGCTCGAGCAGGCGGCGCGCTTCAAGCGCGACAAGCTGGGCGACCAGCTGCGCGGCAAGTCCATCGCGCTGCTGTTCTTCAATCCCTCGCTGCGCACCCGCACCAGCTTCGAACTGGGCGCCTTCCAGCTGGGCGGGCACGCGGTGGTGCTGGCGCCGGGCAAGGACGCCTGGCCGATCGAGTTCGAGTCCGGCGTGGTGATGGACGGCGAGGCCGAGGAGCACATCGCCGAGGTCGCGCGGGTGCTGTCGCGCTATGCCGACCTGATCGCCGTCCGCGCATTCCCAAAGTTCCAGGACTGGTCCGTGGACCGCCAGGACCGGGTGCTGCGCGGTTTCGCCAGGCATGCCACGGTTCCGGTGATCAACATGGAGACGATCACCCATCCCTGCCAGGAACTGGCCCACATCCAGGCATTGCAGGAACATTTCGGCAGCACCGACCTGCGCGGCCGCAAGTACGTGCTCACCTGGACATACCACCCGAAGGCGCTCAATACCGCCGTCGCCAATTCCGCGCTGACCATCGCCACCCGCTATGGCGCCGACGTCACCTTGCTGTGCCCGACCCCGGACTACGTGCTCGACGAACGCTACATGGAATTCGGCGCCCGCAACGCCGCCGACAACGGCGGCTCGCTCACCGTCAGCCACGACATCGCCAGCGCCTATGACGGGGCCGACGTGGTCTATGCCAAGAGCTGGGGCGCCCTGCCGTATTTCGGCCGCTGGGACGAGGAGAAGCCGATCCGGGACCAGTTCCGGCACTTCATCGTCGACTCGGGGAAGATGGCGCGCACCCGCGACGCCGTCTTCAGCCATTGCCTCCCGCTGCGTCGCAACATCAAGGCCACCGACGCGGTGATGGACTCCGCCGCCTGCATCGCGATCGACGAGGCCGAGAACCGCCTGCACGTGCAGAAGGCGATCATGGCCGCGCTGGTCGGGCAGTAGCCCGGGACCCGGCATTGGGGATTCGTGGCCATGCGCCACGCGAACATCACTTACCTGACTCTTGCAGAGAACACGAAATGTCCAGCAGCACCAATCCCCAATCCCGCGACCCGAACAGCCAGGGCCAGGACGTCGTCCTCGCCTTCAGCGGCGGCCTCGACACCAGTTTCTGCGTGCCCTACCTGCAGGAGCGCGGTTACCGCGTGCACACCGTATTCGCCGACACCGGCGGCGTGGACGACGACGAGCGTGCCTTCATCGAGGCACGCGCGGCCGAGCTCGGCGTGGCCTCGCATGTCACCGTCGATGGGGGGCCGGCGATCTGGAGCGGCTTCGTGCGGCCCTTCGTCTGGGCGGGCGAGGGCTACCAGGGCCAGTATCCCCTGCTGGTTTCGGACCGTTACCTGATCGTCGAGGCAGCCCTGGCGCGTTGCGCCGAGCTGGGAACGAAGCTCGTCGCGCATGGCTGCACCGGCATGGGCAACGACCAGGTCCGTTTCGACCTGGCGGTGAAGGCCCTGGGCGACTACACGATCGTCGCGCCCATCCGCGAGATCCAGAAGGAACACACGCAGACCCGCGCCTACGAGCAGGCCTACCTGGAACAGCGCGGCTTCCGCGTGCGCGCCAAGCAGAAGGCCTACACCATCAACGAGAACCTGCTCGGCCTGACCATGTCGGGTGGCGAGATCGATCGCTGGGAAGCCCCGGGCGAAGGCGCGCGCGGCTGGTGCGCCTCGCGCGCCGGCTGGCCGGCCGCGCCCCTGCGCGTGACGGTTGGCTTCAGGAACGGCGAGGCGCTGTCCCTGGATGGTGAACCGATCGCCGGCCATACGCTGTTGGCGAAGCTCAATGCGCTGTTCGCGGCGTACGGCGTGGGCCGCGGGCTGTATACGGGCGACACGACCATTGGGCTGAAGGGCCGGATCATCTTCGAGGCGCCGGGCCTGACCGCCCTGCTCGCCGCGCATCGCGCGCTGGAGGAGGCCGTGCTGACCAAGGCCCAAAACCGCTTCAAGCCCGAGGTAGCGCGCAAGTGGGTGGAACTGGTCTATGAAGGCTTCTTCCACGACCCGCTTAAGACCGACATCGAAGCTTTCCTGGCCTCGAGCCAGCGCTGCGTCAATGGCGAAGTGGTGCTGGAGACGCAGGGCGGTACCGTGGCTGCCGTCGCGGTGCGATCCCCGCACATCCTCAACGCCAAGGGCGCGACCTATGCGCAGTCCGCGGACTGGGGCGTGGAGGAGGCGGAAGGTTTCATCCGCCTCTATGGAATGAGCAGCACGCTGTGGGCCGAGGTCAACCGCTGATGCGCCAACGCATCCTCCGCCACCTCGAGGCCCTGGTCGCGTACGATACCCGCAATCCGCCGCGGGCGATCGGCCCCGACGGGATCTTCGACTACCTGCGCGCGCACCTGCCGGGCTTCGAGTTCACGCTCACCGACCATGGCGCGGGCGCGGTGTCGCTGCTGGCCCGGCGCGGCAGCACCGACCGCCTGGTCAACGTGCACCTCGACACCGTGCCGTCCTCGCCTGCATGGACGGGGGATCCGCTGCGCTTGCGCGTGACGGACGATCGCGCGATCGGCCTCGGCGCCTGCGACATAAAGGGCGCGGCGGCCTGCCTGGTCGCCGCGGCGGAATCGAGCACCGGCCCGGTGGCGATGCTGTTCAGCACGGACGAGGAAGCCAACGACGCGCGCTGCATCGCCGGTTTCCTGGCCACCGACCACGGCTTTCGCAACGTCATCGTGTGCGAACCGACCCAGTCCCAGGCCGTGCTCGCGCACCGGGGCATCGCCTCGGTGCGGATCGCCTTCCGGGGCGAGGCCGGGCATGCCTCGGCGGAGAACGCCGCCTCGCTCAGCGCCGTGCACCAGGCCATGCGCTGGGGCGTGAAGGCGCTGGACGCGGCAGCGGGCATGGCGCATGCACGCTTCGGCGGGCTGACCGGCCTGCGCTTCAACATCGGCCGCATCGAGGGCGGCATCAAGGGCAACGTCATCGCTCCGTCCTGCGAGGCGCGCTTCAATTTCCGCCCGCTGCCGTCCCAGTCCATGGCCGACCTGCACGCCCTGTTCCGCGGCCTGGCCGACGCCGACGTGCTCGCCGATTACGAGGAAACGTTCCAGGGCCCCAGCCTCCCGGCGGGCAACGTCGCGGCGGCGGAACAGCGTCGCCTGGAAGCGCGCGACCTGGCCGATGCGCTGGAACTGTCCATCGGCAACGCGGTGGATTTCTGGACCGAGGCCGCGCTGTTCTCGGCCGCCGGCCTGACCGCGCTCGTGTACGGTCCGGGCGACATCGCCCAGGCCCACTCCGCCGACGAGTGGGTCGCGCTGGAGCAGTTGGACACGGTGGGCGCGGCCTTCCTGCGCATCATGGGTGGGTCGCGATGAACGACGTGCGTCCCACCATCGTCCGCCTGCTGTCCAACATGGGCAGCGCCAAGGAGATCCAGCAGTACCTGCGCCGGTTCTCGCAACTGGACGCGGCGCGCTTCGCCGTGGTCAAGGTTGGCGGCGCGATCCTGCGCGACGAACTCGAGGCCCTGGTGTCGTCGCTGGCCTTCCTGCAGCAGGTCGGCCTGACCCCGATCGTCATCCACGGCGCTGGTCCGCAGCTGGACGAGGCGGTCGCCGCGGCCGGGATCGAAAAGCGCAGCGTGGATGGATTGCGCTTCACCGATCCCGCCACCCTGGCTGTCGTGCGCCGGGTGTCGCAGCAGGAGAACCGCCGCCTGGTCGAAGCCTTGCAGGCCCAGGGCGTGCGCGCGACCTCGATCACCGCGGGCGTGTTCGAGTCCGAGCCGCTGGATGCCGGGCGCTATGGCCTGGTCGGCAAGGTGGTCGGCGTGCACACCGACGCGGTGCTGGCCGCCGTGCGCGCGCGTTCGATCCCGGTCATCGCCTCGCTGGGCGAAACGGCGGGCGGGCAGATCCTCAACGTCAACGCCGATTGGGCGGCGAACGAGCTGGTCAAGGTCCTGCAGCCCTACAAGATCGTCTTCCTGACCGGCACCGGCGGCCTTCTCGATGCCGACGGCGACCTCATCGATTCCATCAACCTGTCCACCGAGTACGACGCGCTGATGGCCCAGCCCTGGGTGCATTCGGGCATGCGCATCAAGATGGAACAGATCCACGACCTGCTGATGCAGCTACCGCCATCCTCGTCGGTGTCCATCACGCGGCCGGACGAGCTGGCCAAGGAACTGTTCACCCACCGCGGCTCCGGCACGCTGGTGCGGCGCGGCGAGAGAGTGCTGGTCGTCGAGGGCTGGGGCGATCTGGACCTGGACCGCCTGCGCGAGCTGATCGAAAGCGGCTTCGGACGCAAGCTGGCGCCGGACTACTTCGCCACCATCACCCCACATCGCGTGTTCGTCAGCGAGCACTACCGGGCCGCCCTGGTGTTGACGCTGGAGGAGGGCATCCCGCACCTGGACAAATTTGCAGTCTCCGAGGATGCGCAGGGCGAGGGCCTGGGCCGCGCCGCCTGGCAGGTGATGCGCGATGCCACCCCGCGCCTGTTCTGGCGCTCGCGCGCGGACAATCCCGTCAACGATTTCTACTTCGACGAATCCGATGGTTGCCTGAAGGGACCGAAGTGGAACGTGTTCTGGTACGGGCTGGAATCCTGGGACGACATCCGGTTCGCCGTGGACCACTGCCGCGCGCGCCCCGCGTCGCTGAAGGACTGAGATGCCCGATTCCGCCAGCTTCTGGACCCAGCCGGTCTCGCTCGCCGGGCGCCACGTGCGCCTCGAGCCGCTCGCCATGGAGCATGCGGCGGGCCTGCGCGCCGCCGTCGCCGACGGCGAGCTGTGGCGGCGCTGGTACACCGCCGTGCCGCAGCCCGATGGCGTCGAGGCCTACATCCGCACCGCGCTGGACGGCCAGGCCGCGGGCACGGACCTTCCGTTCGCGGTGTTCGACGCCGACGGCGCCCTGGTCGGCAGCACCCGTTATTGCCGCATCGAGCAAGCCAACCACCGGCTCGAGATCGGCTACACCTGGTATGCCGAACGCGTGCAGCGCACCGCGCTGAACACCGAGGCCAAGCGCCTGCTGCTGGCGCACGCGTTCGAGGACCTGGGCGCGATCGCGGTGGAGTTCCGCACCGCCTGGTTCAACCACCGCTCGCGCGCCGCCATCGCGCGGCTGGGCGCCAGGCAGGATGGCGTCCTGCGCAATGCCACGCGCAATCCCGGCGGGGGCTACCGCGATACCGTCGTCTTCTCGATCATCGACTCGGAGTGGCCGGTGGTGCGCTGCAACCTCGACCAGGTCCTCGCCAACGGAGGCCGCCGGCCATGAGCCTGAAGATCGGACTGGTTGGCGCGCGCGGGCATGTCGGAAGCGAGTTGATCCGGCTGCTCACGGCGCATCCGGACTTCGAGCTGGCCTTCGTCGCTTCGCGTGGCCGCGACGGCAGGGCATTGTCGGAGTTCGAGGCTAGCGCGCCCGACCTGCGCTACAGCAACCCCACGCCCGTGGAGGCCGCGGCCTCCGGCGTCGATGCGCTGGTGCTGGCCCTGCCCAACGGCGCGGCCAGCGAGTACGTCACCGCCGTGGATGCGGCTGCGCCAGGCACCGTGTTGCTCGACCTGTCTGCCGACTATCGTTTCGACGACAACTGGTACTACGGGCTGCCCGAACTCACCCGGGCCCACGCGGCCGGCAAGACGCGCATCTCCAATCCGGGCTGCTACGCAACGGCCATGCAACTGGCCCTGGCGCCGCTTTGCGACCTCCAGTCCGCGCCCGCGCAGTGCTTCGGCGTGTCGGGTTACTCGGGCGCCGGCACCTCGCCCTCGGACAGGAACGATCCCGACAAGCTGCGTGACAACCTCATGCCGTACTCGCTCGTCGGTCATATCCACGAGCGCGAGGTCGCGCGGCAGCTCGGCACGCCGGTCGAGTTCATGCCGGTGGTCGCAGCGCATTTCCGCGGCATCACGATGACCGTCAACGCCCATCTTCTCCGGCCCCTGGCACCCGGGCAGGTACGCGGGCTGTTCGAAGACCACTACCGCGGCGAGCCGCTGGTCCAGGTGATCGATGCAGTGCCCTGGGTCAGCGCCATCGCCGGCAAGCCGGGGGCGCAGGTCGGCGGGTTTACCATGTCCTCCGACGGGCGCCGGCTGGTGCTGGTTTGCACCCTGGACAACCTGCTGAAGGGCGCGGCGACGCAGGCCCTGCAGAACCTCAATCTTGCATTCGGCTTCGAGGAAACCATGGGGATGTTGTTATGAGCGAGTTGCTATGGCAGAAACCCGGTACCCGCGTGGACGAACGCATCCAGCGTTTCCTCGCCGGCCGCGATGTCCTGCTCGACCGCGAGCTGTTCGTCTTCGACATCGAAGCGAGCGCCGCACATGCGGAGGGGCTGGCAAAGATCGGCATCCTCACCGGCGAAGAACTCGACGCGATCAAGCGCGAGCTGGGGGCGCTGTCGATGGACTTCGTCAGCGGCGCCTTCGTGCTGGACGAACGCTATGAGGACGGGCACTCGGCGATCGAGTCGCGGCTGGTGGAGCGGCTCGGCGAAACGGGCCGCAAGATCCACACCGGGCGCAGCCGCAACGACCAGGTGCTGGTCGCCACGCGCTTGCACCTGCGCGCGGCCCTCGGCCGCCTGCGCGGGCATTCGGTGGCGATCGCGCGCGTGGCCCTGGACCGGGCCGGCGCCGACGCGGCCCTGCCGATGCCTGGCTACACCCACCTGCAACGGGCCATGGTCTCGTCCGCGGGGCTGTGGTGGGCGGGCTGGGCGGAGGCCTTCATCGACGACGCGCAGCTGGCCCGCGACACCGCCGCATGGGTCGATGCCAATCCGCTTGGCTCCGCATCGGGCTATGGCGTCAACCTGCCCCTGGACCGCGGCTACACCACGCGCGCGCTCGGCTTCTCGCGCATGCAGGTCGCGGCCACGTACGCGCAGCTTTCGCGAGGCAAATTCGAGCTGCAGGCACTGACGGCGCTGGGACAGGCGCTGCTGGACGTGCGCCGCCTGGCCTGGGACCTGAGCCTGTTCGCCAGCGCCGAGTTCGATTTCATCTCCTTGCCGGCGGAGTACACCACCGGCTCGTCGCTGATGCCGAACAAGCGCAACCCGGACCTGATCGAGCTGCTGCGCGCCAGCTATGTCGTGGTCGCCGGCGCACGCACCGAGATCGAGCAGTTGCTCTCGCTGCCCTCGGGCTATCACCGCGACCTGCAGTTCAGCAAGGAGCCCCTGCTGCGCGCCTTCGCGCATGGCCTTGACGCGCTGGCCCTGGTGCCCGACCTGCTGGCGCGGATGGAATGGAAGCCGGCGGTGATGCGCGCCGCCATCGACGACGGAATGTTCGCCACCGACAAGGCGCTTGAGTTGGCAAAGGACGGCGTGCCGTTCCGCGATGCCTATCGCCAGGCGGCGGAATCGCCATTGCCGCGTGCCGGCAACGACCCGGATGCCAGCCTGCGTGCCCGCCGCGAGGCCGGCTTCGGCGCCCTCGATGCCCTGCACGCGCGACTCGATGCACTCTGATGACGCGCCGATCTTGCCGCGGGTAATCGCCAGCAGCTTCTCCCTGTCGGCCGACGGCTTCGGCGCCGGCCCGGGCCAGGATCTCGCCAATCCGATGGGCGTCGGCGGCATGCAGCTGCATGCATGGGTCTTGGCCACCCGCACCTTCCAGGCATCGCACGGCGGGGAGGGCGGCGAGACGGGCACGGTGGACGACGGCTATGCGGCGCGCGGCATGGCCGGCATGGGAGCCTGGATCCTGGGCCGGAACATGTTCGGGCCAATGCGGGGCGCGTGGCAGGACAGCGCGTGGCGCGGCTGGTGGGGCGACGATCCGCCCTATCACTGTCCCGTCTTCGTGCTGACGCATTTCCCGCGTCAATCCATCGAAATGTCCGGTGGCACCACCTTCCACTTCGTCGCCGACGGCAGCCGCGTCGCGCTGGAACGCGCGCGCGCCGCCGCCGGCGACCGCGACATCCGCATCGGCGGCGGCGTCGCCACCTTGCGCGGGTACCTGCGCGACGGCAGCATCGACGAGATGCATCTCGCGGTCGCGCCCGTCTTGCTCGGGCGGGGCGAATCGCTGTGGGACGGGCTGGACTTGCCTGCGCTCGGTTATGGTGTGGATTCCAGCGAGCAGGGGGAGCGCGCGACCCATCTCATGATCCGGAGGCGTTGATGCGGCACATCGAGCGGCACAAGATGCACCGGATCGGCTGGCTGCGCGCCTCGGTGCTCGGTGCGAACGACGGCATCGTTTCCACCGCCAGCCTGGTGCTGGGCGTGGCGGCGGCGGGGGCGACGTCCTCGGCGGTGCTGGTGGCCGGTGTCGCGGGCCTGGTTGCCGGCGCGATGTCGATGGCGTCGGGCGAGTACGTCTCGGTCAGTTCGCAGCGCGATGCCGAGCAGGCCGACCTGGAGCGCGAGCGGCGCGAGCTGGAGACCGATCCAATCCACGAGCATGCGGAAATGGCGGCGATCTATCGCGGGCGCGGCCTTGACCCGGACCTGGCCAAGGAAGTGGCGACGCAGCTCATGGCCCACGATGCGCTCGGCGCGCACGCGCGCGATGAACTCGGCATGGTCGGCGAACTGGCGGCGAACCCGGTGCAGGCCGCCCTGGCCTCGGCGGCGAGTTTTGCCGTGGGCGCCGCCCTGTCCCTGCTGGCGGCCTGGCTGTCGCCGGATGCCACCCGCCTATGGATCGTCTCCCTGGCCTCGCTCGCCTGCCTGGCGGTGCTCGGCGTGGTGTCGGCGCGGACCGGCGGCTCGTCGGCCTGGACCGGGATGTGGCGCGTTCTGTTCTGGGGCGCCGGGGCGATGGCGATCACGACCGGGGTGGGAGCCCTGTTTGGCGTGGCCGCCTGATCACTGCTGGCTGGGTGCGGGGGGGGTGCGACATACTGCCGGTTCCCCAAACCGGAAGGCCCTCACCGTGCAAGCCAATGTGCCCAAGATCGCCGCGGTGCTGTCCGCGCTCGCCCTGCTCGCCGGTTGCCAGGCAGACAAGACCACCGTGCAGCTCCGGAACATGAGCGGTTCGCCTGCGGTCATGGTCCTCAAGCAGTCTCGCCTGCGACTGGCCAATGGACAGGTGTTCGAGCTCACGCCGCAGGCGCAGGGCCAGCTGGCCGCGACGCCCGCAGGCGAAGCCATCATCCGCCTCGCGCCCGCAAGTGGACCGGAGCAGTGTTTCGCACTCCATCTGGCCGACGTGCCGGCGGACTATTACCTCGGCGGATCGCCGAGGCGGCTGGGCGTCGAGTTGGGCCAGGACGGCAGCGTGTCGGCGTTTCCAAAGACCGGCAAGACGCCGAGGGTGGGCGTGAAGTTGCCGACGGTGGCCTGCGCGGGCTGATCCTGCCGCTGGGCTTGCGTTCCGCCAGCGGGTGCGACACTTCCTTCGCTTCGGCGCGGGCCACGCGCCGGGACGCACACAACTGGTTCCACGCAAGGAGAGCAACATGGGTAAACCGACTGGACGTCATCCGACACAGGGCACCGCTCCGCGGCCGGCTCGCGAGATCGAGGGGGAAGAAAACGATTTCGATCGCTCGCAACACGACATCCCGATCGACGACCCGGGCGACGCGCAGCGGGCGTCGAAATCGGATGAAGAGGGGGATGGGGAGGAGGAGCTGCGGTAACCGTCGTCAGTAGCCCCGGGTAATCCTGGCGTAGGCAAACAGGCGGGCGCTGCGCATCCAGCCAATCGCCAGCGCGATCGATTGGGTCAGCAGCAGCGCCAGCAGGAAGCCGGGCAAGCTGGCGTGGGCCAGGCCGACGCGCCAGGCGCCCAGCACGGCGGCGATACCCAGGCCAACGATGGCCAGGATCAGGTAGGCGCCGAGCATCGCCAACGGTCGGCGCAGCACCAGCTTGAATCCGCGCCACCAGGCCCTGATCGCCGAGCGCAGCGAGGCGTCCACGGCGAACTGGGCGCGCGCCGCTTCCACCGTGGCATGGGCGAAGACAAACAGCGCCGCGGCGATGAGCAGTGCGATGTTGGACGCGTGCTTGACCTGGCTTTCGAGGATGGCGTCGCCGGCCTTGAGTTCGGCCAGGTGCATCACGCCCACGCCGAGGCCGAGCGCCAGGCCGAGCGGCACGGGCGCCCACAACAGCAAGCGCAGCAACCGCCAGTACTCGGAAAGTCCGCCATGGATCAGGTCGCCGAAGCCGAGCGTCCGACCGGCGCGAATGCTGGCGATCGACATGCCGGTCAGGAGCGGCGACAGCAGCAGCGCGAGCATGGTGGCGAGCAAGCCGCTGGCACCGAGCGCGCTTGAACTCTTGCCCAGCATGGAGATCAGGTCGCCAACCGCCAGGGGATTGAACTGCCGCGCCCACTCGGCAGCATGCAGGGTGTTGTCGAGTTGGCCGGCGAGCGCGCGCCACAGCGGAAACGCGACCAACGTGGTCGGCAGCAGCAGGCCGGCCAACCACAGCAGCAGCAGGCGCCACTGCCATGCCGACCAGGCGGCGCCGCCGATGGCGCCGAGTCCGATGCGATTGCCAGGACGGTTCATAGGGTCACCAGCAGCGAGAAGAGGGTTTGCAGGAGGGCGGCGGCATCCGAAGTCCAGCGCCGGCTGGCCGAGCCGTCCGCGCGCAGGCTGCGGCTGTCGTCCAGCTTGTTGTTGTCGAGCAGGTTCATGCGTTGTGGATCCAGTTCGGCCGACACTGCCTTGCTCGCCTTGAGCCAGGTGAAGCGCGCCCAGCGACGGGAGTCGTTCCATCGCACGGTCTCGCGCGAGCCGTCGGCGAACTTCACCTGCAGCACCTGCGGCACGGTCGCGCCGGCGCGGCGCAGGGTCACCGTGGTCAGGTAGGGGAACGGGCCTTCGCCGCCACGGGCCTTCGGATGCAGCTTCTTCCACGCCGCGCGCTGTTTGTCCGCCAGCTGGCTGGCCTGCTTGTCGCTGGTCTCCACCCAGCGGCCATTGCGTTGCGCGGTACCGGGCAACGGCTTCTGTTCGATGCTGGTCAACGCATCGATGCGATCATCGACTTTGCCGGTGCTGTAGACCTGCTGGTTGAAGTAGCTCTCCACCAGTGCGCGTCGGCCGGACACCTCGGCCAGGGTCTCGCGCAGGTCGGCCGTGCCCGGGTGGCGGAAGCGCCAGCGCCGGTAGTATTCCTTGAAGGCGGCCTCGGTCACGGCCCTACCCAGATGAGCCTCGAGGTCGTGCATGGTCATTGCCGTGCGGCTATAGACGGTGCCGTAGCTGGCGCTGGAAAGGCGATCCCAGGAATTAAAGCCGAGCGGGTCGGCCGGTTCGTTGGTGGACGCGCTGGCACGTTCTCCCTCGAAGGCGTCCATCGCCGGGTCGAAGCCGAGCCGGCGCAGCAAGGGCGAGGTGAGGTGCATGCGCTCCCCGCGCTCGCGGATCATGCGCAGGTCCCAGTACTCGTTCAGGCCCTCGTCGAGCATCGGCTCCTCGAATTCGTTGGAGCCGATCAGGCCATAGAAATAGCCGTGGCCGAATTCGTGGATGGTGACGAAATCGAGCAGGTACGAGGCCAGGGTGTCCGGCGCCACCGTGGCGTAACCTTCGGCGGTGAAGAAGGTGGGGTATTCCATGCCGCCGGCTTCTTCGGCGTTGTACGGCGGGATCACCACGGTGACCGTCTTGTACGGATAGGGACCCAGGGTGTCGGAAAAATACTTCAGCGAATCGATGGTCGCCTTCAGCGCCGGCGCCGCGCTGGCGGCGTACTCGGGCGGGTACAGCACGCGCACCTTGACCGGCGGGCTGCCGGGGCCGGTGTAGATGCCCTCGAGCGGCTTGGCGGTGCGCTTGTCGGCAGTCCAGGCGAAGTCGTGCACGTCGCCCTGGACGAACCGGTGGGTCAGCAGATCGCCGTGCCGTTGGGGTGCGCCAACTTCCTCGCCGGTGGCGCCGACCGTGTAGTCGTGCGGAACAGTCAGGCTGACGTCATACGCGCCGTAGTCGGCGTAGAACTCGCTGTGCAGGTGCATCTCGTGCACGTTCCAGCGCGGCGCGGTGGCGCCGCGTTCGCCGGCCAGCTCGAGCACACCGATCTTCGGGAACCACTGGCCGACCAAGTGGAAGCTGCCGAAGTAGCCGGTACGCGCGACCACGCGCGGCAACTGGTCCTGGAAGCCGATCTCCAGCGCGGTGGTGGCGCCTGCGGCGACCGGCGCCGGCAGATCCAGCCGCACAACGGTGTGATCGCTGGCCGGGCCGCCGTCGGGATGCACGAAGGTCCACGCCACCGGCTTGCCGTCCTGCAGGATCGACTTCAGCTCGACATGGCCCCAGCCGCCGTCCTTCACCGCGACCTCTGTGCGGAAGCCGG
Organism: Gammaproteobacteria bacterium; assembly: GCA_025352045.1. Taxonomy (GTDB): domain Bacteria; phylum Pseudomonadota; class Gammaproteobacteria; order Xanthomonadales; family Xanthomonadaceae; genus Arenimonas. The sequence continues at coordinate 15,766 of JANXUD010000015.1, forward strand.
AACCGAGATTGCGCTGTTCGGTGTAGTACGTGCTGCCCTGGCCTTCGAAGGCGTTGAGATACAAGTGCAGGTAAACCGCGCGGACCGGACGATCGCTGCGATTGCGCCAACCCAGTCGCTCCTGCCCGTCGATGCGATGCTTGACCGGGTCGAGCGTGGCGCGGATGCGATAGTCAACGACCCGATCGGACAGTGTGGCTTCCGCGCCGGTGCGGGCGCCGCCCCAGGCATTGGCGGCGCTGGGGACGGTAACCGCCGCGGCGTCTGCCCCGGCCAAGGGGATATCCGCTCCGTCGGCGGGCTTGCCGGTGGCCGGCAGCGCGGCCGGGATTGCGGCCTGCGTCGACAGTGCGACCAGCAGCAGGGCGGCAGCAAGCGCTCGGGAAATGTTCGTCGTCATGTCGGACATCTGCACCCTCGGGCCTTGGCGAAGCCTCGAGACTACTTGCCCGGACGGTGTCGGGGAAGCGTGCCGGATGGCAGGGGGGCTTGGAAAAAAGAAGCCGTCCAGGAGCGGTTTGCGGAACTGGTAATAGGGCTGCGCGGAGTGTGGACTGGCAAGTCTGCTGCGCATGGTATGGAAAAGCCGCCTTTCGGCGGCTTCTTCATCCAACATGCTTTGGTCGGGGAGACAGGATTCGAACCTGCGACTTCTACGTCCCGAACGTAGCGCTCTACCAGGCTGAGCTACACCCCGAGGGAGCCCAAGATTGTACTTGGCCGCGGGCGGCTGAGGCAAGGCCGGACTCGGGACGGCAAGCGTTCCCGGGCCGCCCCCGCTAGAATGCGGGGTCTGCCTGGAGCCCCTGCCTCGTGATCAAGCCCCGCACCCCGCCCGGCGTCATGGAACTGCTGCCGCGCGACCAGATCGCCTTCCAGCGCATGCTGGACGTGATCCGGCGCAATTTCGAGCGCTACGGCTTCCTGCCGGTCGAGACCCCGGTGTTCGAGCTCAGCGACGTCCTGCTGACCAAGACCGGCGGCGAAACCGAGCGCCAGGTCTACTTCGTCCAGTCGACGGGGGCGCTGGAGCAGGGCACCCAGCCCGACCTGGCCCTGCGCTTCGACCTGACCGTGCCCCTGGCCCGCTACGTCGCCGAGCACGAGCACGAACTGGCGTTTCCCTTCCGGCGCTACCAGATGCAGCGCGTCTATCGCGGCGAGCGCGCCCAGCGTGGCCGCTTCCGCGAGTTCTACCAGTGCGATATCGACGTGATCGGCAAGGACGCGCTGTCGGTGCGCTACGACGCCGAGATGCCGGCGGTGATCCACTCGGTGTTCTCGCAGCTGGGCATCGGCCCGTTCACGGTGCAGTTCAACAACCGCAAGCTGCTGCGCGGCTTCTTCGAGCAGCTGGGCATCGCCGAGGGCGAGCGCCAGGCCCTGGTATTGCGCGAGATCGACAAGATCGACAAGCGCGGCGCCGATGCCGTGCGCGCCACCCTGGTCGGCGAGGCGTTCGGCCTGGCCGACGACGCGGTCGCGAGGATCATGGCCTTCGTGCAAACGCGCTCTACCGGCCATGCCGACGCGATCGCCAAGCTCGCCGCGCTGGATGCGTCGGCCAACGCGACCCTCGCCGAGGGTGTGGCCGAACTGCGCGAAGTGCTCACCGTGCTGCAGGCGCTAGGCGTGCCTGAGAAGAACTACGCAGTGAATTTCTCCATCGCCCGCGGCCTGGATTACTACACCGGCACCGTCTACGAAACCACGCTCGACGATTTCCCGCAGATCGGCTCGATCTGCTCGGGCGGCCGTTACGAGAACCTGGCCGGCCACTACACCAAGTCGAAGTTGCCGGGCGTCGGCATCTCGATCGGCCTGACCAGGCTTTTCTTCCAGTTGCGCGAGGCCGGCATCGTTTCGACCGCGGACAGTTCGGTGGACGCGCTGGTCGGCCTGATGGACGAGGCCCGGCTGCCCGATTCGCTGGCCCTGGCCCAGCTGTTGCGTGCCGGCGGCATCAACACCGAGGTCCAGCTGGAACCGAAGAAGCTGGCCAAACAATTCCAGTACGCCGACAAGGCAGGCATCCGCTTCATGGTCCTGCTGGGCGAGGACGAAGCCGCGCGTGGCGTGGTCACAGTGAAAGACCTGCGCCGGCAGGAGCAGTTCGAGGTGACCCGCGAAGACCTGGCGGCTACGCTCAAGACCGAACTCGAGCAGCAGCGCGCGATGCAGGCCAACTGACATGGCCACGGACGCGGGGTCCATCCGCCTCGATGGTCAGTCGCTCACGCGCGCGCAGGTGCTCGCGGTCGCACGGGGCGCCGCTGTGGAACTGGACGAAGCGCAACTCTCGAAGGTCCAGCGCGCCGCCGATTTCCTGCGCGACATGGTCGCCAGGCAGGAACCGATCTATGGCGTGTCCACCGGCTTCGGCAGCAACGCCGACAAGCTGCTTGGCGCGCACCGGATCCGCCCCGGCGGCGATCCGCACGAGAGCGTGCTGGAGGAATTGCAGCGCAACCTGATCGTCACCCACGCGGTCTGCGTCGGCGAGCCCTTCGCCGCCGACGTGGTGCGCGCGATGCTGGTGATCCGGATCAATACCCTGATGCGCGGGCATTCCGGCATCCGCGTCGAGACCCTGCGTGCGCAGGCCGATCTGCTCAATGCAGGCATCGTTCCAGTCGTGCCGCAGAAGGGCTCGGTGGGCGCCAGTGGCGACTTGGCGCCGCTGTCGCACCTGGCCATCGTCCTGCTGGGCGGTGGCGAGGCCTTCTACCAGGGCGTGCGGATGCCCGGCGGCGAGGCGCTGCGGCGTGCCGGCCTGCAACCGGTCACGCTCTCGCACAAGGAAGGCCTGGCGCTGAACAACGGCACCGCGCAGATGCTCGCCACTGGTGTGCTCGCCGCGGCGAAGCTCGAGACCCTGCTCGACACCGCCGACCTTGCCGGGGCGACCACGCTGGATGCCTTCGCCGGCCGCATGCGCGCCTTCGACGAGCACGTGCATGCGCTGCGTCCGCATCCGGGCCAGGTCGAATCCGCGGGCAACTTGCGCCGCCTGCTGGGTGGTTCGACCCTGGTCGACATCGCCTACCACCTGGTGCCGCGCTTCAAGTCCTGGACGCCCGCCAGCTGGTCCACGCCGGCGCAGCAGGCGCTGGGCTTCGACATCGGCTGGGATTGGGTGCCGCTGGACCAGCGCCACGGGCGCGAACGCTTCTACGCGCGCTTCCGCCCGTTCCGCGGTGGCAAGAAGCACCAGCCGCAGGACAGTTACTCGCTGCGCTGCATCCCGCAGGTGCACGGTGCCGTGCGCGATGCGCTGGCGCAGGCGCAGCGCGTGCTCGACATCGAGCTCAATGCCGTCACCGACAATCCGCTGCTGTTCCCGGATCTGGCGGGCGCCCGCGAGATCGAGGACCAGGTCGTCTCCGCGGGCCATTTCCACGGCATGCCGCTGGCCCTGGCGATGAGTTACCTGAAGGCCGCCATCCCGGTGCTTGCGTCCATCTCGGAACGACGCACCAACAAGCTCGTCGACCCGGCCACCAGCGACGGCCTGCCGGCCTTCCTGATCGGCAACGAGGACGGCACCGAGAGCGGCTTCATGATCGTGCAGTACACCGCCGCGGCCCTGGTCAACGACCTGTGCAGCCGCGCCCACCCGGCGTCGGTGTATTCCATCCCGACCAGCGCCAATGCCGAGGACCATGTGTCGATGGGCGCGAACGAAGGTCGGCACGTGCTGGACATGTGCGAAGACATGGGCCGCGTGCTGGCGCTCGAGCTGTACACCGCGGCGCAGGCGCTGGACTACCGCCGCGACATGATCAACGCCGCGCGCAACCTGGCCCGCGCCGGCGATGTCGAGGCGCTCGCGGCGAAAGTGCAGGGCGCGCCGCTTCCCGGCTCGCCCGACCGCGCCGCGTTCCTGGGGGAGGTCGAACTGCTGCGCGCGGAACTGGCTGCGGCGGATGAATTCCAGCCTGGCGCGCCGGTCGCCGCCGTGCTGCGCCGGCTGCGCGAGGAGATTCCGTTCATGGCGCGCGACCGCGCGATGGATGGGGAAGTTGGGCGGGTGTGCGAGCTGGTGCTTTCCGGAGCGTTGCTCGAGGCTTCGAAAGTCAAACCCTGACCCCGTGCCGCGGCGACGTCAGACGACGTGGACGCGGTTGCGGCCTGCGTTCTTGGCGGCGTAGAGCGCGTCGTCGGCCTGGTGCAGCAGCTCGTCCGCGGTGGCGGTATTGCCCGCGACCAGGCAGCAGATGCCGATGCTCGCGGTCATCCCGATATCCTTGCCCGCGTAGCGCACCGGTGAGTCGGCGACCCGTTGCCGGATTCGCTCGGCCACGTCGCGCGCCTTGGCCGCGGCCGCGCCCGGCAGCAGGATCACGAACTCCTCGCCGCCGAATCGCCCCGTGAGCGCGACTTCCGGCCGCAGGCAGTCGTCGAGGTTGCGCGCCAGCGTGCGCAGGCACTCGTCGCCGGCCAGGTGCCCGAATTCGTCGTTGACGCCCTTGAAGTGGTCCAGGTCCATCAGCAGCAGGCTGATCGGCTGTCGGGTCTCGATCGCATGGTGCAGCATCTGCTCGAACACTTCGCGGAAGTGCCGGCGGTTGAACATGCCGGTCAGGACGTCGCGCCGGTTGGACTCGCGCAGCCGTGAATTCGCGTCCGCCAGCTGTTCCAGCGCCGTGCTCAGCTCCGCCGTGCGCCGGGACACGTTGCGCTCGAGTTGTTCGTTGGCGTCGCGCACCACGCTCTCGTTCTCGGTGCGCAGGTTGGCATAGCGGTAGGCGAGGGCGAAGCTGAGCAGGATCATCTCCATCGCCGAGCCGATCTGGATCCCGTACTCGGTGACGAAATTCTTCGGCAGCAGGCCAAACGACACCGAGGCATACATGGCGGTGCCGAACAAGAGCATCGCCCAGGCGGCAAGGAACAGCCGGGCCGGTGCGTAGCCGCGCTTGATCGCCTCCAGGGCCTGGTAGACCAGCAGCATCACGCCGGGGAACACGCTGTAGGTGCCCAACTGGACCGACGTGCGGTAGGGCAGCCAGAACGATGCGATGGCGAGCAGCGCATAGAAGGAGATGAAGGCCAGCGACAGCCTGTCGCCGAAGCGCCAGCGCTCGCGCAGCTCCAGGAACAGGCGCGCGAACTGGTGCATCGCCATCTGCACCAGGCACATGCTCAGCGGGATCGCCAGGTTGGCCAGCCATGGCGAGGACGGCCACAGGTATTCGAAAGCCAGCCCATTGAGGCAGAACATCACCAGGCCAAACCCGGCCAGGTGGCACATGTACCAGAAGTGGCTGCTGTCGCGCAGCGACAGCCACAGCACCATGTTGTAGAAGAACAGGGCCAGCAGGATGCCGTCGTAGATGCCGATGCCAAGCTGCGCGTCGCGTTCCATCTCGGCGAAGGCGCCGAACGAATAGATCCGCAACGGCGCCTGCATCGAGCTCTCGCTCTTGGCCCGAACCAGCAGCTCGACCTCGGTGCTCTGCGGCAGGTTGAGCCAGAAATTCGGATGCCGGTAGCGGATCGCCCGCGCGGAGAACGGCAGCTCGTCGCCGGAGGCCAGGTGGTCGACGCGCCCGTCCGGATAGCGCATGTACACGTCCACGTAGTCCAGCAGGGAGTACTGCAGCACCAGAAGCCAGCGCTCCTCGGTGTTGCCCTGGTTGTACAGGGTGGCGTGGAACCAGTACGCGCCATTGCCGAACCCGAACGTGGCATTGCCGCCGGGCAGGGGCTTGAACTTGCCCTGTGCCGCGGCCTGGAACATGGCCGATGCATCCGCGTGCCCGTCCGGGTCCACGAGGAAGGACACATGCGGCGAGAGGTCGAGGTTGCTGAGGCCGGGGCCGACCAGGATCCGGTCGTCCGCCCACGCCGCGCCACTGGCCCCGGCGAAGCCGCAGGCGGCCAGGACCAGCCAGCAGGCGAGGCGCGCGATCGACTTCAAGCAGTACTCCCCCCGGATGGACCCAGACGCCCACGCATGTCCAACCTCCGGTACGGCGAGCGGGGCCGACAGTTGCCTATACATTAACCGAGCAACGGTCTCGTGCCCCCGGGCCGGCCGGGTACCGGGTAAGGATTGGCAACCGTGAATCCTGAATCGTAACGAGGGACACAGCTTGACCAATGTAATAGCGCGCTGTTACATTGGAGCTATGAAGAGACGGGACGCCAAGGCAACGCCACCGAGACGGGATAGCGCCAGCTCGCTGGCACCCCTGGTCGACGCCCTGCTGGCCATGCGCTCGGCGCCGGAGCTGCGCGCCTTCCTGGCCGACCTGTGCACGCCGGCCGAACTCGAGGCGATCGCCGACCGCTGGCGGGTCGTGCCCCTGCTGATCGACGGGCTGGCGTATCGCGAGATCCATGACCGGACCGGGGTGAGCGTGACCACGGTCGGCCGGATCGCGCGCTGCCTCGACCTGGGGTCGGGTGGCTACCGCCTCGCCGCGGACCGCCTGCTGGGCGACCGCGGCGGGACCTCCGGCCCCGCCGGGCATCGCGCGCCAATGCCCTGAATCGTTCCACACCTTTTCACCCTTTTTGTACTTGCCACCACCTCAAGGAATCCCGCGTCATGCGGACGCACGACCGATTGCGCATTGCCATCCAGAAATCCGGCCGCCTCAGCGACCCGGCGCGCGAGTTGCTTGCGCGCGCGGGCTTCGCTTTCCGCGAGAGCCGCGACCGCCTGTTCTGCTTCGGCGAGACCCAGCCCGTGGACCTGCTGCTGGTCCGCGACGATGACATCCCCGGCCTGATCGCCGAGGGCGTCTGCGACATGGGCATCGTCGGCCGCAACCTGCTGGAAGAGCAGGGCGCCGAGCGCGAAGCGGCCGGCGACGTGCCCGCGGTGGCCACGCTGCGAACGCTTGGTTTCGGGCGCTGCCGCCTGTCCATCGCCGTGCCCAACGACTGGGATTATTCCGGTCCCGCGCGCCTTGCCGGCACCCGCATCGCCACCAGTTACCCGCACCTGCTGGCGCGCTGGCTGCGTGGCCACGCCGTGGATGCCGAGCCGGTGGTGCTATCGGGTTCGGTCGAGATCGCGCCGCGCCTGGGCAAGGCCGAAAGCATCTGCGACCTGGTCTCCACCGGCGGCACCCTGCTGGCCAACCAGTTGAAGGAAGTCGCGGTGGTGCTGGAGAGCGAGGCCGTGCTGGCCGGCCCCGCCACCCCGTTCACCGATGCGCGCGCCGACCTGGCGGCGATGCTGTTGCGCCGGCTCGACGGCGTGATGCAGTTGCGCGCGAGCAAGCTGCTGCTGTTCCAGGCGCCGCGCAGCGCGCTGCCCGCCATCCTCAAGCTGCTCGACGATGCCGAGCCGCCGACCGTGACCCGGATCGACGGCCGCGACGACGAAGTCAGCCTGCAGGCCCTTTGCCGGCGTGCCATGACCTGGCAACGCCTGGAGGACATGAAGCGCGCCGGCGCGTCCGGCCTGCTGGTGCTCCCTGTGGAGCAGATGCTGGCATGAGCCCCGCCGATTCCAGCCTGGTTGAACCCGGCGCGACCGCGCCACTGGCCCTGCGCGTCATTGACTGGCAGGCGCAGGATGCCGCTGCACGCGACGCCGCGCTGCGCCGGCCGACCCGCGACACCGATGGCGACGTGCAGGACCGGGTCGCGCGCATCGTCGACCAGGTGCGCGCCGATGGCGATGGCGCCTTGCGTGCCCTGACCCGGCGTTTTGACGGCGCGGAGCTGGCGGCCTTCGAGGTTGGCGAGCCTGAATTCGATGCCGCGCGCGCCGCCGTGCCGGCCGCCTTGTTCGACGCGATGGTCGAAGCCCGCGGCCGCCTGCTGGCCTGGCACCGGGCCGGCATGGCCGTCGAATTCGAGGTCGAGACCGCGCCCGGCGTGCGCTGCGGCCGCGTGCTGCGCGGACTGGACCGCGTGGGACTTTACGTGCCCGCCGGCTCGGCGCCGCTGCCGTCCACCGCGATGATGCTCGGCGTCCCGGCTGCGCTCGCCGGCTGCGGCGAAACCATCCTGTGCACGCCGCCCCGGTCCGATGGCAGCGCCGATCCGGTGGTCCTGACCGCCGCGCGCCTGTGCGGCGTGACGCGCGTGTTCAAGCTGGGCGGCGCGCAGGCGATTGCCGCGATGGCGCTGGGCACCGACAGCGTGCCGCGCTGCGACAAGCTGTTCGGGCCCGGCAACGCCTATGTCACCGCGGCCAAGCAGCAAGTCGCGGCGCTGGCCGGCGGCCCGGCCATCGACATGCCGGCCGGCCCCTCCGAAGTGCTGGTGATCGCCGACGCGGGCGCCTCGCCGGCGCGCGTCGCCGCCGATCTGCTCTCGCAGGCCGAGCATGGTCCGGATTCGCAGGTGCTGGCCATCTCCGACTCGGCGGCCTTGCTCGATGCGGTGCGTGCGCAACTCGCCGGGCAACTGGTCGACCTGCCGCGCGCCGACATCGCCCGCGCGTCGCTTGCGCACGCGCGCTTGCTGCTGGTCGGCGATCTGGCGGCCGCGGTGGCGATCAGCAATGCCTACGCACCGGAGCACCTGATCCTCGCCGTGGCGGACCCCGCGGCCCTGCTGCCCGCCGTGCGCCGCGCGGGCTCGATCTTCCTGGGCGACGATGCCGCGGAAGCGCTCGGCGATTATTGTTCGGGCACCAACCACGTGCTGCCCACCGACGGCGCGGCGCGGGCCTGGAGCGGCTTGAGCGTGACCAGTTTCCAGACCGCGATCAGCGTGCAGTCGCTCGATCGCGGCGGCCTGCTGGCGATCGGCGCCTGCGCCGTAACGCTGGCGCGGGCGGAAGGACTGGAAGCGCATGCGCGCGCGGTGCAGCTGCGGATGGAGCAAGCCCATGACCGTGCTTGACCTGGTGCGGCCGGACCTGCGCGACTTTGGTGGCTATGCCTCGGCCCGGCGCACCCAAATGCAGGGCGCGATCTGGCTCAATGCCAACGAGTCGCCCCTGCCGTCTCCCGCCGATCCGGGCGGAACCCTCAATCGCTATCCCGAACCGCAGCCGGCACGGCTGCGCGCGCGCCTTGCGCAGTTGTACGGCGTCGCGCCGGAGTGCCTGATGGTCACCCGGGGCAGTGACGAGGGCATCGACCTGCTGGTGCGCGCGTTCTGCCGGGCCGGCCAGGACGCGGTCGCCATCGCGACGCCGTGCTTCGGCATGTACGCGGTCAGCGCCCGGATCCAGGGCGCGCCCCTGGTCGAGGTGCCGCTGCTCGACGCGCCTGCGGGCTGGCAGTTTGACCTGCCGGGCCTGGTGGACGCCGTCGCCACGCGCGGCGCGCGCATCGTCTTCCTGTGTTCGCCAGCCAATCCCACAGGGCAGAGCTTGACCCTGGACGCGATCAGCGATTTGGCGCAGGCGATCGGCGGCCGCGCGATCCTGGTCCTGGACGAAGCCTATGTCGAGTACGCCGACAGCGGCAGCGCCTCGACCCTGCTCGCTGCGTTTCCGGGCCTGGTGGTGTTGCGCACGCTGTCCAAGGCGCATGCGCTCGCCGGCGCGCGGATCGGCGCGCTGCTGGCCGCGCCGGAGATCGTATCCCTGCTGCGCAACCTGTCGGCGCCGTATCCCATCGCCGCGACCTCCGCTGCGCTGGCCCTCGATGCCTTGTCCGACGCAACCCTGGCGGAGACCAAAGCGCGCGTCACGCAAGCAATCTCCGAACGCCGCCGTGTCCAGGACGCGCTCGACGCAGCCCCGGCGATCAGCCGCGTCCATCCTTCCCAGGCCAACTTCCTCCTCCTGAGCTGTGCTGACACCCAGGCCAGCTTCGACGCCCTGCTCGCCGCCGGCGTGGTCGTGCGTGACATGCGCGCCATGCCCGGCCTTGGCGATGCCCTGCGTGTATCCATCGGCACGCCGACGGAGAATGACGCCCTGCTGCGCGCCCTCGGAGCCATGCCGTGACCAAGATCCTGTTCATCGACCGCGATGGCGTCCTGATCGAGGAACCGGACAACGAGCAGGTGGACTGCTTCTCCAAGTTCCGCATGATCCCCGGCTGCATCCCGGCCCTGCTGCGCCTGCGCGACGCCGGTTTCGAGTTCGTGATGGTGACCAACCAGGACGGGCTGGGCACGGCCTCCTTCCCCATGGCCGACTTCCTCGGCCCGCAAAACCTGCTGCTGCAGGTGCTGGCCTCGCAGGGCATTGCCTTCCGCGAAGTGCTGGTCGACGAACACCTTCCCGCCGACAACCACCCCAACCGCAAGCCCGGCATCGGCATGGTCATGCATTACCTGCGCGACCGCAGCATCGACCTGGCGCGCAGCGCGATGGTTGGCGACCGTGAGACGGACATGCAGTTCGCGGACAACCTGGGCGTGCGCGGCTTCCGCCTGCGCAATGCCAGCCAGTCCGGGGGTGACTACGACTGGGCCGGCATCGCGCATGCGCTGGTGGATGCGCCGCGCACTGCCTTCGTCGAGCGCGTGACCAAGGAGACGCGGATCCGCGTGCGCGTGGACCTCGACCGGCGCGCGGAACCGGTGGTCGCGACCGGACAGGGCTTCTTCGACCACATGCTCGAGCAACTGGGCAAGCACGGCGGTTTCGCGCTGGACCTGCAATGCGCGGGCGACCTGCACATCGACGAGCACCACACGGTCGAGGACAGCGCCCTGGCCCTGGGCGAGGCGCTGCGCCAGGCGCTGGGCGACAAGCGCGGCATCGGCCGCTACGGCTTCGAGCTGCCGATGGACGAGGCCAGTGCCGGCGCGCGCCTGGACCTGTCCGGCCGCGCGCACTTCACGTTCGAGGGCGAATTCCCGCGCAGCGAGGTTGGCGGCCTGCCGACCGAACTGGTGCCGCATTTCTTCCGCTCGCTCTGCGATGCCGGCGGCATCAACCTGCAACTGTGGGTGCGCGGCGACAATACCCATCACATGGTCGAGGCCTGCTTCAAGGCGGTGGCGAGGGCACTGCGCCAGGCCATCGTGCGCGAGGGCAGCGAGCTGCCCAGCACCAAGGGTGCGCTGTGAACAACGCGGCCCTGCGCGTGGTCCTGCTGGATTCCGGCGGCGCCAACCTGGGTTCCGTGCAGGCGGCGTTCGCGCGCCTGGGCATGGCCGCGCCGGTCAGCAGCGATCCCGCCGTGATATCCAACGCCACCCATCTGGTCCTGCCGGGCGTGGGCGCGGCCGGCGCGGCGATGGCGCGGCTGCGCGGCAATGGCCTGGACCGGTTGATCCCGGCCACCACCCAACCGCTGCTGGGCATCTGCATCGGCATGCAACTGCTGTTCGAGAGCTCGGAGGAGGGCGACACCACCTGCCTCGGCCTGCTGCCGGGCCGGGTGCGCAAGTTGCCCGCGTCGCCCGGCGTGCGGGTGCCGCACATGGGCTGGAACCAGCTGCGCACGCGACGGCCCGCGCCCCTGGTCGCCGGCCTTGATGGCGAGAACGTCTATTTCGTCCACAGCTATGCTGCGCCGGTGGACGAGAACACTCTGTGCGAGTGCACCCAAGGCGAACCGTTTGCTGCGGTCGTGTCGCGCGGCCGCGTGTCCGGCGCGCAGTTCCACCCGGAGCGCTCGTCACTGGCGGGCGCCCGCCTGCTGACCAATTTCCTCGGGATCGCCGTATGAGCCTTGCACCCGTTCCGGTCCAGGCGAGGCCGTTTTCCGTCATGCCGGCGATCGACCTGCGCGAGGGCAAGGTCGTGCGGCTGGCGCAGGGCGACTACGACCGGCAGACCACCTACCCGGTGGATCCGCTGGAGCTTGCCCAGGAATGGGAAGCCAAGGGCGCGCGCTGGCTGCACGTCGTGGACCTGGATGCCGCGCGCACCGGTGGCTACGGCCTGCAGCCCCTGATGCGGCGCCTGCGCGCGCAGACCAGCTTGCAGGTCCAGACCGGCGGCGGCGTTCGCAACGAGGAAAGCCTGGCCGAATTGCTGCACCTTGGCGTGGCCCGCGTGGTGATAGGCACGCTCGCCGTCCGCGAACCCGAACGCGTGGCCGGTTGGCTGGGCCGTCATGGCGCGGACCGGATCACGCTCGCACTCGACGCACGCCAGGACGAGGCGGGGGCGTGGCGCCTTCCCATCTCCGGCTGGACCTACGGCAGCGGGGCGATCCTGTCGGAACTGCTGTCGACGCACTATGCCGACGCGGGCCTGCGCCACCTGCTGTGCACCGACATTGCGCGGGACGGCATGCTGGCTGGCTTCAACTTCGACTTGTACCGCGACATCGCCCGCGACTGGCCGCAGTTGCAATTGCAGGCGTCGGGCGGCGTCCGCGACGCGGCGGATGTCGCGGCGGCGCGGGCAGCCGGCGCCTCCAGCGCCATCCTCGGCCGCGCCCTGCTCGAGGGCCGGCTCGACCTTGGCGAGGCGCTGGCATGCTGACGCGCCGCATCATCCCCTGCCTGGACGTGCGCGATGGCCAGGTGGTCAAGGGCGTGCGCTTCCGCGACCATGTCGTGGTCGGGGCGATCGAGCAACTCGCGCTGCGCTATCGCGACGAAGGCGCCGACGAACTGGTGTTCTACGACATCGGCGCCAGTCCGGAAGGGCGTGGCGTGGACACCGCCTGGGTCGAACGCGTCGCGCGGCTGATCGACATTCCCTTCTGCGTCGCCGGCGGCATCCGCTCGGTCGAACAGGCGCGCCGCGTGCTCGGCGCCGGCGCGGACAAGATTTCCGTCAACACCCCGGCGCTGGAGCGTCCCGCGCTGGTCGCCGAACTCGCGGAGGCCTTCGGCGTGCAATGCGTGGTGGTCGGCGTGGACAGCCTACGCGAGGCCGACGGCGAATGGCGCGTGCGCCGCAATGCCGGCGATCCCGCGCGCAGCGAGGCGCTGGCCACGCGCACGCTCGACTGGATCCAGGACGCGCAGCGCCTGGGCGCCGGCGAGATCGTGATCAACTGCATGGGCTCGGACGGCGTGCGCGGCGGCTATGACATCGCCCAGTTGCGCGCCGCGCGCGCCATTTGCGCCGTGCCCCTGGTCGCTTCTGGTGGCGCCGGCGAATCGGCGCATTTCGCGGCCGCGTTCCGCGAGGCCGACGTGGACGCGGCGCTGGCCGCCAGCGTCTTCCACGAAGGCATCCTGCCCATTCCCCGGCTCAAGGCCGACCTGCGCGCGCAGGGCATCGAGGTTCGCTGATATGGACAAGGACAAGGCCGCGGCGTTGGCGGAAAGCATCGACTGGGCCAAGGGCGATGGCCTGGTTCCCGCCGTCGTGCAGGACGCCGGCAATGGCCGCGTGCTGATGCTCGCCTACATGGATCGCGAAGCATTGGCGGCGACCTTGTCCGGTGGCCGCGTGAGCTTCCACAGCCGCAGCCGCGGCCGCCTGTGGACCAAGGGAGAAACCAGCGGGCACTGGCTCGACCTGGTGGACATCGTCGCCGACTGCGATGCCGACACGCTGCTGGTGCAGGCCGTCCCGCGCGGCCCGACCTGCCATCTCGGCCGCGCCAGTTGCTTTCCGGATGCGCCCGGCGACTTCATCGCCGAGCTCGATGCCCTGGTGGCCGACCGGGCGCGCGAGCGGCCGCCCGGCAGCTACACCACCATGCTGCTCGATGCCGGCCCGAAGCGGATCGCGCAGAAGGTGGGCGAGGAGGGCGTCGAGACCGCGCTGGCCGCGGTCGTGGAAGACGACGCCGCCCTGCTGGGTGAATCGGCCGACCTGGTCTTCCACCTGCTGGTCCTGCTGCGCTCGCGCGGGCTTGGCCTGCGCGAACTGGCGGCGACCCTGCGCAAGCGGCATCGTTGACGCGATAATCGGCGCAGCCTTCGCCACGCGATCCGACCATGCGCGCAATTGTCCTCCTGTCCGTCCTGTGCGCCTTGCTGTGCGGGGTGATTGCCGCAACGCCGCCTGCCGCCGCCTCGTCCGTCGCGTCGGAGTCCGCCTCTCCGCAGTCCGTTCTGCCGCAGTCCGGCGCGGCAGGCGACGCGCCGCGCTGCGAGTCTGGCCAGGTCTTCGTCGACGGCAACGGCAACGGCCGACGCGATCGCGGTGAAGCGCCCGTGGTCGGGGCGCGCGTGTCCGACGGCGAGCACATCGTGGCGACCGACGCCGCCGGCCGCTATCGCCTGGCGGCACCGGCAGGCGGGCGCCTGTTCCTGGTCAAGCCCGCGGGCTATCGCGCCGCCAGCCGCGTCGATGGCCTGCCCGATACCTGGCGCGACGCCGCGTCCGCCGGCTGCCGCGACTTCGCGTTGCGCCGGGATGTGCGCGCGCCGGGCGAGCCGCTCGACGTGCTGCTGTTCGGCGATCCGCAACCCAAGTCGCCGGCGGATGTCGACTACTACGAGCGGGACATCGTCGCCCCGCTGCGCAGCCGGGTCGGGGCCACGATGGCCCTGAGCCTGGGCGACATCGTCAGCGACAACGCGTCCCTGTATCCCGTGCTCAAGCGCGTGGATGCCAGCCTGGGCGTGCCCTGGCTGCACGTCGCCGGCAACCACGACGTCGATCCGGGCGCGGTCGACGACCAGCATTCGCTGGCTGCCTTCCACGAAGCCTTCGGCGCCGACACGATGGCCTGGGAAGAAGAGCGCGCGAACTTCGTGCTGCTCGACGATGTGGTGGTCAATCCTGGCAATGGCGGCCCAGGCGCCGGCAAGCCCTACATCGGCGGCCTGCGCGAGGATCAATTCAGGTTCCTCGAGGCCTACCTCGCCGGCGCCGACAGGTCCCGCCTGCTCGTGATTGCCTTGCACATTCCCCTGTTCGACGTCGCGGGTGTGGAGATCTTCCGCCACGCCGACCGCGCGCGGCTGTTCGCCCTGCTGTCGCCGTTCCCGCACGTGCTGCTGCTCAGCGCGCACACGCACGCGCAGCAGCATGTCTTCCACGGCGCGGACGAAGGCTGGATCGGCGCCAACCCCCTGCACGAGTACAACGTCGGCGCCAGTTGCGGCGCATTCTGGACCGGGGTCAGGGACGCCGACGGCATCCCCGACACCACCATGGCCGACGGCACGCCGAACGGCTACGCACGCATGCGCGTGGCCGCCGACAGCAGCGTGGCGCTGCGCTGGTTCGCCGCGCGGGCGCCCGCGGACGCGCAGATCGGCCTGCACTCGCCCGGCGTGATCCGGCGCGGCGCCTATCCGGGCTATGCCGTCTACGCCAATGTCTGGATGGGCCAGGCGGATACCGTCGCCGAGTATCGCGTCGACGGCGGCGCGTGGAAGCCCATGGCGCGCGTGCTCCAGCCGGATCCCGCCTACGTCGCCGAAGTCGTGCGCGATGATGCGGCGGACGCGCTGCGTGGCTTCGACCGCGTCCCCGAGGCGGTGCCCTCGGCACACCTGTGGCGCGGCGCCCTGCCCACCGACGTGGCCCTCGGCAAGCATCGTGTCGAGGTGCGCGCGCAGGTGGATGGCTTCGGCCTGGCCACCGCCGAAACGCAGTACCGCCTTGCCGACCCCGTGCCCTGACGCGGGAGCGGCTTTAGCCGCGATTGCAGGCATCGCGGCTGAAGCCGCTGCCACATCAGGGGGCGAAGGGGATGGGTGGCGCGTCGGGCAGCGACTTGCGCCAGTCGGCCAGGTGCTTGCGGATCGCCCAGCCCTCGGCGATCTGAGGGACCGACGGCGTTTCACCATCGCGCAGTTCCCACTCGCGGATCTGGTGGTTGGCCAACTGGAAGCCCTGCTCGAAGTCGGTGGTCTGGTTCAAGGCCTGGGCCAGAAAGGCCTTGCCGAACCAGGTGATGCTGGAATCGCTGCCGCAGCCGAACGAGGTGCGGTCGGCGCGCGCGGCCGTGATGACCAGCGTGTGCTCGTCGCGCAGCGCATCCACGAAGCCGCCGGAATAGCAGGCGGACACCACCACCACGCGCCAGCCGATATGCGCCGCGTCGAGCGCGCCACGCAGGTCCTCGGGGCTGATCTGGTGCAGGGGCAGGGGATCGAGGCCGACGTAGAGGCGGTGGTCCTGGCTGCCATGGCTGGTGAGGAAGAGCAGCAGCACGTCCTCGTCCGGATCCATGCGCGCGCCGATGCCGGCCAGGGCTTCGCGCAGGTTGCGCATCGTCGCCAGGGGCAGGCTGTCGACCGTGTCGGGCGAATTGACCAGGCTCAGCGTCCGCCGTCCCGCGTCGAAGCGGCCGGCCATCAGGCGATCGAAGTATTCGACTTCGTTGCGGAATACCCGCTCCTTGCCGTCGCCCGCGAAGCCGATGGTGAACAGGTCGATGTGGCCTGGCGTCTGTGCGCGCACCGCGGCGACGGCAGCGCGCACGCGCCCCGGCTGCTCGCCCAGCAACTGCTCGACGTCCACGTCCGCGGGCAGCGTGGCGCCGGGCGCGGGCGCCGGCGCCGCTGCGTCCGCTGCATCAGGCGCACCGGTTGCATCGCTTGCGTCGGCGACATCCGTGGACTCCTCGTCCGGCGGATACCAGAACCAGGCTTCCTGCTGCCAGTACCAGGGCCCGGCCAGCACCAGCGCAAAGACCAGGGTCGCGGCGATCCGCCGCGGCACCGGGGATGCCCGCGACAGGAAGCCGATGGTGCGATACAGGGCGATGCCCCCGCCCAGTGCAAGCAGCAGGTGCCAGGCGCCGCGTTGCACGTCCTGCGCGGCCACCAACCAGCCGGCCAGAATCCACAGCGAGATCGCATTCCAGACCGTGCCCACCAGCACCGCCAGCGTGGCCAGCGGCAACCACAGGGCGGGCCGCTGCAGGACCCGCGCCGCCAGCCAGGCGGCCAGCAGCAGGGCCAGGAAATAACTTGCATGCAGGTGGAAGTTGTTGCCGAACAAGGTGGCCGGCGGGTCGGTCAGGCTGCGGTCCTGCACGAAGAACAGGGCCAGCGACAGCGCACAGGCCAGCAGGTAGGCGCCAAAGCCGGACAGGGTCGGCTGCGAGCGCGGCAGGCGCCAGGCGGACAGGGCGAGGCCCTGCCGGAGCGCGATGAAAAGATCGCGCGCGCCGCTCACGGCTGGATGTCGGCGAAGCTTTCGACGCGACGGTGGCCATGGCAGGCCTCGCCACGTCGGGGCGCGGGGTAATCGGCGCGACGGTCCAGCAGGACGGTGTCCATGCCCGCCTCGCGGGCCGCGTCGAGTTCTTCCACCACATCGGAGAGGAACAGCAGCCGCGCGGGCTCGAGGTCGAGCTCGGCGGCGATCGCGCGATAGCTTGCGGGCTCGCGCTTGCCGCCCACGGCAGTGTCGAACCAGCCCGAGAACAGCGGCCGCAGGTCGCCGGCATCGCTGTGCCCGAAAAGCAGCTTCTGCGCCGACACCGAGCCAGAGGAGTACACGTACAAGCTGTGACCTTCGCCATGCCAGCGATTCAGGGCTGTAATTGCATCCTCGTACACATGCGCCGTGAACTCCCCATCCGCATAGCCGGCCTTCCAGATCATGCCCTGCAGCGCCTTGAGCGCCGGATGCTTGCTGTCCACGTCGATCCAGCCCTGCAGCACCTCGACCACCATGGCGTCGTCGCACATGCCGCCGGCGTCGGTCGCCACCCGGTCCAGCCAGCCGCGCACGGCGGGATCGTGGCCATGCGCGTGCACGAAGCCGGGCAGGGCGCGGCGCGCATACGGGAACAAGACGTCCTTGACGAAGGAAATCGAGCTGGTGGTGCCTTCGATGTCGGTGAGGACGGAACGTCCGGGCGTCGTCTGGGGCATGTCAGTCGGCCGCCGGATCGTCAAGGCGCGGGAAGCGTTGCGCCAGGTCCGTGCCCGTGAAATGCCCGACCCAGCCATCCGGCTCGGTGAAGAAGCGGATCGCGATGAAGTGCGGCGCCGGGCCCATGTCGAACCAGTGCCGGGTGCTGTCCGGCACCGCGATCAGGTCGTCCTTCTCGCACAGGATCTCGTACACGCGGTCGTCCACGTGCAGGGTGAACAGGCCCGATCCGGCGACGAAGAAGCGCACCTCGTCTTCCTTGTGGAAATGCTCGTCGAGGAACTTGCTGCGCATCGTTTCCCGGTCGGGATGCTCGGGATGGATGCTGACGACATCGACGGTCTTGAAGCCCTTCTCGGCGACGATCCGGTCGATGTCGGCGCGATAGGCCGACATCACCGCGTCCGGATGCGCGCCCGGCGGCAATTCCTCGCCCGCTGCCCACTGCTCGAAGCGCACCCCGATCGGCGCCAGCTCCGCCGCGATCACGGCGCGGTCGCGCGTGCTCAGCAATGGCGCGGACGGCTCGCCCTCGTGGAAGATCCGCAGGCGGCTCATGGGCGCAGCTTCCGCATTTCCAGCTCCACGTTGATCAGGAATTCGAAGGCCTCCAGGTGCCGCCGCGCCTCCGCCATGTCGCGGCCCCAGGCATACATGCCGTGGCCATCGATCAGGTAGCCCCACATCGGCCCGCGATCCATCAGGCAGTCGGCCTGCGCGGCGAGCGTGGGGATGTGCTGGTTGTTCGGCAGCACGCAAAGGTCGAGCGTGGCGTCGTGCGTGTCCTGGCCGGGGAAGGCCTTGATCAGCTCGTAATCCTCGAAGCGGATGTGCCCGGCGCCGCCATACAGCCGCGACGCCAGGGTCTGGGCCAGGGAGTGGGTGTGCAGCACGGCACCGATCTCCGGCGAGCGCCTGTACAACTGCGTGTGCAGCACGGTCTCGGCCGAAGGACGGCGATTGCTCCCGACCGCGTGGCCGTCGAAGTCCACCACCATGA
>JANXUD010000027.1 GCA_025352045.1 Gammaproteobacteria bacterium
CCCGAGTGACAGAAACGGCAGGATTGCCGTTTTGCACGGCGCAGCCGCCCCGAAGGGGCGAGGGCCACGGATGGCCCGAGTGACAGAAACGGCAGGATTGCCGTTTTGCACGGCGCAGCCGCCCCGAAGGGGCGAGGGCCACGGATGGCCCGAGTGACATCCCGCCCAGTCCGCGCGCTCCGAGATCTTCCTTCCGAACTGCAGCGAACCTGTCAGTGCTAACGCACTGGTTTGACGATTCCCCCGCGCATCCCCCATAATTCGCGTTCCACCTGTGCGCCCGTAGCTCAGCTGGATAGAGCACCAGGCTACGAACTTGGTGGTCGGGAGTTCGAATCTCTCCGGGCGCGCCATCCACTGCAAGAAGAACGCCGGCCCCGCGCCGGCGTTTTTTTTGCCGGGATCGCGGGAGCTTTTGTTTACGGCGATTGAATCGCAGGCCCGCCGTCGCGCAGCGACACGGCATGCGCGCCGTAAGATCGGGGCCATCGCCCGCGCGCCATCGCCACGGGCCTGGAGCGCTCCGATGCACGATTGCCTGGTCATCGGCGCGGGCCCCGCGGGCCTGAGCGCCGCCACCTACCTGGCTCGGTTCCGGCGCGACGTGCTCTGTGTCGAGGCAGGGCCGAGCCGTGCGGAACAGATTCCCGCCAGCCACAACCTCGCTGGCTACCCGCACGGCATCGCAGGCGCTGAGCTGTTGCGCCGGATGCGCGAACAGGCGGCGCGCCACGGCGTCGTTCCGCGCCAGGCGCGGGTCGAGTCCCTGCGCGCGATCCCCGGCGGTTTCGAGGCGGTCGCCGGCGGCGCACTGGTCCACGCGTCGCAGGTCGTGCTGGCGAGCGGGATCGTGGACAAGTTCCCGGATTTCCCGGGCTTGCACGACGCTGCCGTGCGCGACAGCGTCCGCTGGTGCCCCATCTGCGACGGTTACGAAGTGATGGACCAGGACGTGGCCGTGATCGGGCCGCCCACGCTGGCGATCGGGCACGCCCTCTTCCTGCGCACCTACACCCGTTCGATTGCGCTGCTGGCGCTCCCCGATGCCGCGGGGCTGGACGCCGCCCAGGTAGAAACACTGCAGGCCGCCGGCATCGAACTCGTCACCGAAGCGGCGACCAGCGCCCATCCGGGCGAGGGCGGGGGCATCGGGATTGCGTTTGCCGGCGGCGCCAGGCGGCGCTTCGACGCCCTTTACCCGATGCAGGGCTGCAAGGTGCATGCAGGCCTGGCGCGCGCCGTCGGCGCGCGCTGCGATGACTCGGGTGCGCTGGTGGTCGACGCGCACCTCGCCACGTCGGTGCCGGGCCTTTACGCGATCGGGGACGTGGTCAACGTGATCAACCAGATCAGTGTGGCGTTCGGACATGCCGCCATCGCCGCCACCGCCATCCATTCGACCCTGCCGCGCAATTTCCGCTGAACGCGAGCGCAGGCGCGTGCCCGCAAACCCGCCACCTGCGGGCCGCCTGGCGGGAAATCGCCGGTTCGACCGGCCGCGCGGCCATGCTAGACTGCGCGCCTCCGGACGCGGCCCTTGGCGTCGGTGCAGTGGCGAAAGCCGTCGTTCCGGTGCATCGGGGTTTAGCGCAGTCTGGTAGCGCGCCTGCTTTGGGAGCAGGATGTCGGGGGTTCGAATCCCTCTACCCCGACCAGTTCCACAGAGGGTGGCGTGGTGACGGGCGTGGCCGCCCGGTGCACAATCCGGGGTCGGGCGCCCGTAGCTCAACTGGATAGAGCATCGGACTTCTACTCCGTCGGTTGGGGGTTCGACTCCCTCCGGGCGCGCCAGCCCAGCGAAAATATGGTGGATGTAGCTCAGTCGGTTAGAGCATCGGATTGTGATTCCGAGGGTCGCGGGTTCGAATCCCGTCTTCCACCCCATCTTGTAGCCGGACAAGGGACTCCTGCCCCGGTCAGTCGTCGCGGCCGAAAAACGTGGTCTTCGACCGCTCCCGCAAGCGCTACGCGCTTGCGTTGGCACATCCACGTGCCAAGTTCCTTCGCCCTGGGTCCGTGGATCGCCTGTGCCTCCAGGCTTCCACCGCGGATGCCAGTTGCGGCATAATGCCGCGTCGGCCCCGGGCCGGCAGGCAGGGACCTGGGCCGTTAGCTCAGTTGGTAGAGCAGTTGACTCTTAATCAATAGGTCGAAGGTTCGAATCCTTCACGGCCCACCAGCCCCTCCTGCACGGCACGGCAAAGTCACGCGAAAGTGGCGGAATTGGTAGACGCCCAGGATTTAGGTTCCTGTGGGGAAACCCGTGAGAGTTCGAGTCTCTCCTTTCGCACCAATGCGGTGGTGCGCGGGACGGGCCGGATCCATGGGTTTTTTCTTTTTGAAGGGCCGCGAACGCGGCGCGAGTTCGGAGCAGACATGCAAGTTTCCCTCGAAAACACCGGGTCCCTCGAGCGCCGGATGACCGTCAGCTTGCCGGCCGAACGCCTCGCCGGCGTGGTCGGGCAGCGGCTCCAGGAAATCGGCCGCACCGCGCGCCTGAAGGGCTTCCGCCCCGGCCGCATCCCGCCCAAGGTGATCGAGCAGCGTTATGGCCCGCAGGTGCGCGAGGAAGCGCTCGGCGAGCTGATCCGCCAGAGCTTCGACGAGGCCGTGCGCCAGGAGAAGATCCTGCCCGCCGGCAACCCCGAGATCGTTCCGGCCGACACCGGCAAGGACGAGATCCGCTACACCGCCACCTTCGAGGTCGTGCCCGAGTTCGGCCCGATCGACGTGGGCTTGCTGCAGTTCGAGCGGGTCACCGCCGAAGTCGCCGAGTCGGACATCGACGCGATGCTCGAGACCCTGCGCCAGCAGCGCCAGACCTGGAATCCCGTCACCCGTCCCGCCCAGCCCGGCGACCTGGTGCGGCTGTCCATCGTCGCGACCGCCGCCTCCGGCGAGCGCCTGCCCGCCGAAGGCGAGGAGCATGGCGCCACGGTGATCGGTTCCAATGCCATGCCGGCCCAGATCGAAGCCGGACTCGTCGGCGCCGTCGCCGGCGACACCCGCGACCTGGACGTCGAATTCCCCGCCGATTGGCGCGTCCCGGCCCTGGCCGGCATGACGGCCAAGGTCAGCGTGTCGGTCTCCAACGTCGCCGAATCGCACGTGCCCGAGATCGACGAGGCCTTCATCAAGAGCTTCGGCGTGCGCAGCGGCAAGGAAGAGGTGTTCCGCCGCGAAGTGCGCGCCAACCTCGAGCGTGAACTGCGCGGTTCGCTGATGAACCGCCTGCGCGCCGAAGTGGCGCAGAAGCTGGTGGCCGCCTACGCCAGGGTCGAACTGCCGCCCCGCCTGGTCCAGGCCGAAGCCCGCAACCTGGCCCTTAGCACGGCGGAAAATGCGCGCCAGCAGGGCATGCAGGACGTCACCGAGTCGCCCGAGCCGTTCATGAACGCCGCTCGCCAGCGCGTGGCCGCCGGCCTGCTGGTAGGCGAGATCGCCCGCCAGAACAGCCTGTCGCTCGACCCGGCCCGGGTCCGCGAAACCATGCAGCTGATCGCCTCGACCTACGAAGATCCGTCCCAGGTCATTGAACTCTATCGCAACGACCCCAATCTGATGCGTAATCTGCAGAACCGGGTGATGGAAGAGCAGGTGATCGACTGGATCGCCGAGCGCGCCAACGCCACCGAGCAGCACATGAGTTTCGCCGACGTGATGCGCCCGGCCGCCTGAAGCCTGGCGCCGTCCCGACGGCCCCAAGACGGA
>JANXUD010000033.1 GCA_025352045.1 Gammaproteobacteria bacterium
TGGACGTGCTCGACCGGCGACTTCGCCAGTTCCTGCCCGACGCGTTGGCCGGGCAATGCCGGTTGGCCAACGTGGATGGGGACAGGCTCGTGTTTTTGGCCAGCAACCCGGTCTGGAAGAACAAGCTGCGGCTGATCGCGGACGTCCTGGTGGACGCGGCGGCCGCGGCCGGTCATCCGGTCCGCATCCTGGTGGTCAAAGTGGTGCCGGGCCTTGCGATGCTCCCGGAAGATCCGGGCCCCTTGGCCGGTAAACTCCTTTCCGAAGCCGTCCGCGAATCGTTGCGGGCGACCGCCCAGTCTGTAGTGGATCCAGACCTCCGGGCTCAATTGTTGAAGCTGGCTTCCTTGCCTTGAATTGTTTTGCTGCCGGGGATTCTGCCCCAGCACGCCGGCCCGGCTGTTAAGTGACGGTTAATTTACGAAATCGCTGGCCTCTCTTGACACCATTTTCCGTACCCGGTCACGCATTCAAGGCGCCGGGGGCGGTTTCCCGCCCGGCTCCATACGCCAGCGTCCTGTAATTTTCCATGAAAATCATGGACATGGTTTGGCAGCGGCTGTTGGCCGGCGGCGCTGGATGGGCGGGGCACCAATGAAAAAGGCGCCCGTTGGCGCCTTGTCAGTGAGTGGCCCTGGGGCCGCTGGTCAGAACGCAGAGGCCGGGTGGGCGTAGGAGATGGGGGCTGCCGAGGCCGCGGCTTCGTCGTCGAAGGTGACGTATTCCCAGGCCGACTGGTCGGCCAGCAGGGCGCGCAGCAGCGCATTGTTGAGCGCGTGCCCGGACTTGAAGCCGTAGAAGGCGCCGATCAGGCTGTGCCCGAGCAGGTAGAGGTCGCCGATCGCGTCGAGGATCTTGTGCTTGACGAACTCGTCCTCGTAACGGAGGCCGTCGTCGTTGAGCACGCGGTAGTCGTCCAGCACGATCGCGTTGTCCATCGAGCCGCCCAGCGCCAGCTTGCGCTCGTGCAGGTACTCGATGTCCTTCATGAAACCGAAGGTGCGCGCGCGGCTGACTTCCTTCACGAAGGAGGTGGTGCTGAAGTCGATCTCGGCGCTGGACACCGACTTGTCGATCATCGGGTGCGCGAATTCGATGGTGAAGCCGACCTTGAAGCCGTCGAAGGGCTCGAACCGGGCCCACTTGTCGCCGTTCTCGACCTTGATCGGCTTGATGATGCGGACGAAGCGCTTGGCCTTGGCCTGCTCCTCGACGCCCGCCGACTGCAGCAGGAACACGAAGGGGCCGGCGGAGCCGTCCATGATCGGCACTTCGGGCGCGGACAGGTCCACGTAGGCATTGTCGATGCCCAGGCCCGCCATCGCCGAGAGCAGGTGCTCAGTGGTCATGATCCGCACGTCGCCCTGGACCAGGGCCGTGCACAGGCTGGTGTCGCCGACCAGTTCGGCACGGGCCTTCACCTCGACCGGACGCGGCAGGTCGACGCGCCGGAACACGATGCCGGTGTCGGGCGCAGCCGGGCGCAAGGTCATGTAGACCTTCTCGCCACTGTGCAGGCCCACGCCGGTGGCGCGGATCACGTTCTTGAGGGTGCGTTGCCGGATCATCTCAGCCCAGTGTTCCCCGCCCGGAGACGCGAAATATTAACGGAATCATAGCATGGAGGGCTTTTGTCAAGCCCTGCCGAAGGTCTTGTTTCACGCGCTCCCTGCGCGACACAGCGTTCCTGGCGCCCTGCGGGGGCCACCGTTCGAGTCGCGTTGGGCACTCCGTCCCGGATATCCGAGTCCTTTGTATCGCGCCAAGTTCCCCGGCCGCGTGAAGAAAAGGACCCGCCGGGGCTCGCCGGCGGGCCAAGTTTCCTGGATCACTTGCTGGACCAGCCTCAGTCGGCCTGGCGACGCAGGAACGCCGGGATGTCCAGGTAGTTGTGGTCGGTGGGGCTGTCGGCCAGGGCGGTCTGGGTGACCGTCTCGCCGCCGCGATGGCGCAGGCCGGGATTGCTGCCGGTCGAACCGGACGCATGGCCCAGGCCCACCGGCGGCAACGAGGCCCCGCCCTGCGCCGACATCGGCTGCGGCGGCATCGCGTCGTAGTCGGCCAGGCCGGTGCTGCCATTGCGCACCAGCTTGACCGGCGCGCGCAGCTGCTCGCGGAACGACTCCGGGCGATCGCTGCCGCGCACGGCGACGCGCGCGGTGTTGCGGCCCAGGCCGGTCGCCACGACGGTCACGCGGACCTCGTCCGCCATCTCCGGGTCGAGCACGGTGCCGATGACGACGGTCGCGTCCTCGGAGCAGAACTCCTCGATCGTGCGGCCAACTTCGTCGAACTCGCGCATCGTGAAGTCCGGGCCGGCGGTGATGTTGACCAGCACGCCATTGGCGCCCGACAGGTTGACCTCATCGAGCAGCGGGTTGCTGATCGCCGACTCGGCCGCCGCTTGCGCGCGGTCGTCGCCGCGGGCGGTGCCGCTGCCCATCATGGCCAGGCCCATCTCGGACATGACCGTGCGCACGTCGGCGAAGTCGACGTTGATCAGTCCCGGGCGGACGATCAGGTCGGCGATGCCCTGCACGGCGCCGAGCAGTACGTCATTGGCCGCGCGGAAGGCCTGCATCATGGTCGCGTCGCGGCCGAGCACGGTGATGAGTTTCTCGTTCGGGATCGTGATCAGCGAATCGCAATGGTTGGCCAGTTCCTCGATGCCCTTGAGCGCGACCTGCATGCGCCGCCGGCCCTCGAAGGGGAACGGCTTGGTGACCACGGCGACAGTCAGGATGCCGCGCTCCTTGGCCAACTGCGCGACCACGGGCGCCGCACCGGTGCCCGTACCGCCGCCCATGCCGGCGGTGATGAAGACCATGTCGGCGCCGTCGAGCGCCTCGAGGATGCGTTCGCGGTCCTCGAGCGCGGCCTGCCGGCCGACCTCGGGATTGGCGCCCGCGCCCAGGCCCTTGGTGACGTTCGCGCCGAGCTGCAGTTGCTGCTTGGCGCCAGACTGCTTGATCGCCTGCGAGTCGGTGTTGGCGGTGACGAACTCCACGCCCTCCACGCCCGCCGCGACCATGTGCGCCACGGCGTTGCCACCGCCGCCGCCCACGCCGATGACCTTGATGACGGCATTGGGTGCCAGTCGTTCCAACAATTCGAATTGAGCCATGATCGTGTCCTCGTGTTCTTGATGCTGATCCAGGAAAGGGTTCTTGTTTTCTTCTTAGAATTCGCCGCGGTACCAGTTGCGCAACTTGTCGAACAGCGTGCCGGCCTTGCCGGTGTTGATGCGCGGCCGGTGCGGGTGTTCCAGCTGGCTGCCCCAGAGCAGCAAGCCCACGCCGGTGGCATGCACCGGGTTGCCGACCACCTCGCCGAGGCCGGACACGTGCTGCGGGATGCCGACGCGAACCGGCATGTGCAGCATTTCTTCCGCAAGCTCGACCACGCCTTCCATGCGCGAGGCGCCGCCGGTCAGCACCATGCCGGCGCGGACCAGTTCCTCGAACCCGGAACGGCGCAGTTCGGCCTGCACCATCTCGAAGATTTCCTCGTAGCGGTTCTGCACCGCCTCCGCGAGGGCCTGTCGTGCCAGCCGGCGCGGCGGACGATCGCCGACGCTCGGGACCTGGATGGATTCTTCCGCCGTCGCCAGTTGCGCCAGCGCGCAGGCGTATCGGACCTTGATCTGCTCGGCTTCGGGCGTGGGCGTGCGCAGCAAGTGGGCGATGTCGTTGGTGACCTGGTCGCCGGCGATCGGCAGGGACGCGGTGTGCCGGATCGCGCCCTGCACGAACACCGCGATGTCGGTGGTGCCGGCGCCGATGTCCACCAGCACCACGCCCAGTTCGCGCTCGTCGGCAGTCAGCACCGCGGTCGACGAGGCCACCGAGCTCAGGATCAGGTCGTCCACCTGCAGGCCGCAGCGCTGCACGCACTTGGTGATGTTGGCTGCGGCGCTGACCGCGCAGGTGACCAGGTGGGCGCGCACTTCCAGGCGCACCGCGCTCATGCCGACCGGATTGCGGATGCCTTCCTGCGAATTGTCGACGATGTATTCCTGGGCGATCGCATGCAGGATCCGCTGGTCGGCCGGCACCGCCACCGCCTTGGCCGCCTCCAGCACCCGGTCCAGGTCGGAATAGGTCACCTCGCCGCCCGCCACCGGCACGATGCCGGGCGAGTTGCGGCACAGGGTGTGGCTGCCGGAGACGCTGGCGTACACGCTGCGGATCTCGCAGCCGGCCATCAGTTCGGCTTCCTCGATCGCGCGCTGGATGCTCTGCACGGTGGACTCGATGTCCACCACCACGCCGCGTTTCATGCCGCGCGATTCGTGCGAGCCGATGCCGATCACGTCGATCTCCTGGCCGGGCGAGTATTCGCCCACCAGTGCGCTGATCTTGGAGGTGCCGATGTCGAGCCCGACGATCAGCGCCTTGTCTCCCTTGCGATTCATGTATGCGCCTGTGTTGTAGCGGCTGTGGGAGCGGCTTTAGCCGCGACTGGGGGAGCCTTGACTGGAGAAATCGCGGCTGAAGCCGCTCCCACTGAAGCCGCTCCCACTGAAGCCGCTGCCACGCCACGCCAGACCAGGGCGAAGCCATTGGTGTAGCGCAGGTCGGCGCGGGCGATGTGGCCGTTGCTGTCCTCCAGCCGCGGCAGCAGGCGGGCGAAGCGCGCAAGCCGCAGGGCCGGCTCGCCGCGACCGACCTCGATCTCGGTGTCGTCGGACAGCAGCAGGTTCCAGCTGCCGCGCGTGGACAGGCGCACGCGCCGGACCTGCAGGCCGGCGGCGAGGAACAGCGGCCGCGCCTGGCTGTGGAAGGCCATCAGTTCGGCGGCGTGGTCGTCGGGTCCCTCGAACAAGGGCAGGCGGTCGTGGCTGCCCGCCGGCGCGGGGAAGATGTCGCCGCGCTCGGACAGCATGCGGTCGGCGCCCCAGCGCGCCATCGGCCGGTGCTCCACCAGCGCAACTTCGAGCCGGTCCGGCCAGCGCTTGCGCACTTCGACCTTCTGCACCCAGGGCAAGGCGGCCAGCGCTGTGCGGATGCCCGGCAGGTCCACCGCGAAGAATCCCTTCTGCACCTTCGGCAGCACGACGCTGCGGATGCGCGCATCGCTGACCTGGCGGAATTCGCCGGTCACGACCAGGTGGCGCATCGGCCAGCGCGAGCCCGCGATCCAGCCGTTGAGCACGGCGACCACGGGCAGCAGCACCAGCGCGACCGCGAGGACCCAGGCCAGGATGCGCAGCAGGGCGTTCACGCCTGCGCACCCGTGGCAGCGACTTGACGCGCGATTCCCGACACCGGCACGGTGGTTTCCAGGATCCGCCAGCACAGCGTCTCGAAATCGATACCCACCTGCGCCGCCGCCTTGGGCACCAGCGAATGGCTGGTCATGCCGGGTGCGGTGTTCACTTCGAGCAGGTAGAACGCACCCTGCCTGTCGCGCATCACGTCCACCCGGCTCCAGCCGCTGCAGCCGATGGCGTGGAAGGCGGCGAGCGACAGCGCGCGGATGCGCGTTTCGGCATCGCCCTCGAGGCCGGGGCACAGGTATTGGGTGTCTTCGGCCACGTACTTGGCGTGGTAGTCGTAATACTCGCCCGCGGGCACGATGCGGATGCTCGGCAGGGCTTCGTCGCCCAGGATGCCGACGGTGAGCTCCTGGCCTTCGATCAGCTGCTCCATCAGAAGCTCGCCGGGGTAGCGCGCGGCGAGCGCGACGGCCTGGTCGAGGTCGGCGTCGTTGAAGACGCGGCTGACGCCGACGCTGGAGCCCTCGCAGCTCGGCTTGACGATCACCGGCAGGCCGAGTTCGCGCGCGGCGGCATGCACGTCACTGCCGGGCGCCAGGCGGATGTAGCGCGGCGTCGGCAGGCCCAGGCTGAGCCAGACCTGCTTGCTGCGGATCTTGTCCATCGCCAGCGCCGTGCCGAGCACGCCCGAGCCGGTGCAGGGGACGCCGAGCGCCTCGAGCAGGCCCTGCAGCACGCCGTCTTCGCCGCCACCCTTGTTGCCGTGCAGGATGTTGAAGACGCGATCGAAGCCCTCGCCCTTCACCAGCGCATCCACCAGCGCGGGGATGCCGTCGACGGCATGCGCATCCACGCCACCCGCCCGCAAGGCGGCCAGGACGTTCGAGCCCGAGTTCAGCGACACTTCGCGCTCGGAGCTGGTCCCGCCCATCAGCACGGCGACGCGACCAAAGGCGCGCGGGTCGGCGATGCGGGACTGGCGGAAATCATTCACGCGTGTGGTCCTCCAAATCCATGGGCGACCAGGTCGTTGGGCACCTGCCCGATGTCGCCGGCGCCCATCACCAGCAGCAGGTCGCCGTCGTGCAGGATGTCGGCGAGCACGGCGGGCAGTTCCGCGGCGCTGTTGACGACCACGGGGTCGATGCGGCCGCGGGCGCGGATCGCGCGCGCCAGCGACCTGGAATCGGCGCCGGCGATCGGCGCTTCGCCGGCCGCGTAGACCTCGGTCAGCACGACGGCATCCGAGCTCGAGAGCACGGCGGCGAAGTCGTCGAACAGGTCGCGGGTGCGGCTGTAGCGATGCGGCTGGAAGGCGACCACCAGGCGGCGCTCGGGCCAGCCGCCACGCGCCGCGGCGAACACCGCCTCGAGCTCGCGCGGATGGTGGCCGTAGTCGTCCACGACCAGAGCCTTGCCGCGACCAAAGTCGAGCTCGCCCTTGACGTTGAAGCGGCGGCCGATGCCCTGGAAATTCTCCAGCGCACGCGCGATCGCCACAGGCTCGACGCCGAGCTGCCAGCCGATGGCGGCCGCGGCCAGCGCGTTCTGCACGTTGTGCCGGCCAGGCAGGTTCAGGCGCACCGGCAGCGCTTCGCCATCGGGCAGGGTCAGCGTGAAGTGCATGCTGCCGCCGTCCTGGCGCAGGTCGGTGGCGCGCACGTCGGCCTTCTCGTCGAAGCCGTAGCACATGATGTGGCGCGGCACGACCTCGGCAAGCAACGCCACTTCCGGATCATCCACGCACAGCACCGCCAGTCCGTAGAACGGCAGGCGGTGCAGGAATTCGTCGAAAGCGGCCTTGACGCGATTGAAGTCACCGCCATAGTTCTCGAGATGGTCGGCGTCGATATTGGTGACCACGGCGATCAGCGGGTTCAGGCGCAGGAAGCTGCCGTCGCTCTCGTCGGCCTCGCCTACCAGCCAGTCGCCGGAGCCCAGGCGCGCATTGGCGCCGGCGGACAGCAGCTGGCCACCGATCACGAAGGTCGGGTCGAGGCCGCCCTCGGACAGGACGCTGGCGGTCAGCGACGTAGTGGTGGTCTTGCCGTGGGTGCCGGCGATGGCGATGCCGCGCTTGAAGCGCATCAGTTCGGCCAGCATCTCGGCGCGGGGCACCACCGGCACGCGCAGCTCGCGCGCCGCGGCCAGTTCCGGATTGTCCGCCTTGATCGCGCTGGAAATCACCACGACATCCGCGTCGCCGACGTTCCCGGCGCGATGCCCGCGCAGGATGCTGGCGCCCAGGCCGGCCAGCCGGCGCGTGGACGCGCTGTCGTTCTGGTCGGAGCCCGACACCTGGTAGCCGAGCGTCAGCATCACCTCGGCGATGCCGCTCATGCCGACGCCGCCGATGCCGATGAAGTGGATGCGCGGGAAGGCCTGGGTCAGGTCGCCCTCGTTCATCAGGCGGCGCTGGTTCATGCGCTTGACCGTGTTCGGGCTCATGCGCGGGCCTCCTGGATGACGATGTCGGCGACTCGGCCGGCGGCATCGGGGAAGGACGCGGCGCGCGCAGCCTCAGCCATCGCCAGCAGGCGCGCACGATCCCCGGACAGCGCCTGCAGCCTGGTGCGGAGGCCCGCTTCGAGTGCGTCGTCCTGGCGCAGCCATTCGCCACCGCCTCGCTCGGCGAGGAACTCGGCATTGCGCGCCTGGTGGTCGTCCACGGCGCCGGGGAACGGCACCAGGAGGCTGCCGACGCCGGCGGCGCAGAGTTCGGCGATGGTCAGGGCACCGGCGCGGCCGATCACCAGGTCGGCCCAGGCATAGGCCCCGGCCATGTCGGCGATGAAGGGTTCGATGCTGGCCGAGACGCTTGCCGCGGCGTAGGCGGCGCGTGTTTCGTCGAGCATCTTCGCGCCGCACTGGTGCCGGACGGTGAAGTGCGCGGCGCCGCCGAGCGCGGCCACGACCTTAGGCACGATGCTGTTGATGGCGCGGGCGCCCTGGCTGCCGCCAAGCACGAGCAGGTTCAGGGGCGCGGCGTCCGCGCGATTGCCGGGGCTGATGCCCCTCGCCTCGAAGCGGGCCCGGGGCGGCGGCAACGCGGCGATTTCGGCGCGCACGGGATTGCCGACGGTTTCATTGGCGACGCCCGGGAAGCTGTCCGGGAAGCCGCACAGCACGCGGCGCGCCAGGCGCGCGAGCACGCGGTTGGTCATGCCCGGCGCGCGGTTCTGCTCGTGCACCAGCAAGGGACGACGCAACAGCCAGGCGGCCAGGCCGCCGGGACCTGCAGCGAAGCCGCCAAAGCTCAGCACCGCGCGCGGCTGTTCGCGACGCAGCACGCCGACCGCCTGCCAGAGCGAGCGCAGCAACACCAGCGGCGCGCCCAGCGTGCTGGCGAAGGACTTGCCGCGCAATCCGCGCACGGCGATGGTGCGGATCGGGAAATCGTTGGCCGGCACCAGGCGGGTTTCCATGCCGCCATCGGCGCCGAGCCAGAGCACCGGCACCTTGCGGTCGCGCAGGGCGCGGGCGACGGCAAGGCCCGGGAAGATGTGGCCGCCGGTGCCGCCGGCAAGGATCATGACCGGGGCGGTCGGGGTCATCGCGGCTGAAGCCGCTGCCACGCTCATCGCTGCGCCCCGAAGCGCGGTTCGATGCGCGCGCGGCCACCGGTGCGGCTGACCGCCAGCACCGCCGACGGTCGCGGCGCCACGCTGGCGCCGCTGTGCGCCGGCAGCTGGGGCTCGTCGTCCGACCCGGACTGCAGCGCGTCGCCCCGGGTGCGCGCGGCCTGGCGGCGCTCGGCGCGGTCGAGTTCGCAGCTGATGCGCAGCAACATGCCGAACGCCGCGCAGGTCATCAGCACGCTCGAGCCGCCGGAGGAAATCAGCGGCAGGGTCAGCCCCTTGGTCGGCAGGATGCCCATGTTCACGCCCATGGACACCAGCGCCTGCAGGCTGATCCACAGGCCGATGCCGAAAGCCACGTAGCCCTGGAACGGCAGGCGCATCTCGACGCAGCGCTGGCCGATGCGCAGCGCGCGCCAGGTGAACAGCGCATACAGGCCGATGATCACGCAGACCCCGACGAAACCCAGCTCTTCGGCGGTCACCGCGAAGATGAAATCGGTGTGCGCCTCGGGCAGGTAGTCCAGCTTGAGGATGCTGCCGCCCAGGCCGACACCGGTCAGGTCCCCGCGGCCAATCGCGATCAGCGCCTGCACCAGCTGGTAACCACTGTCGAGCGCGTCGGCCCAGGGATTGCTGAAGCTGGTCAGGCGGCGCACGCGATACGGCTCGAGCATGACGATGAAGCCCATCAGCGCCACCACCACCGCGCCCGGCAGCGCCAGGGTCCGGATGCGTGCGCCGCCCAGCCAGATCATGCCGGCGGTGATCGCGATCAGCAGCGAGGACGAGCCGAAGTCGGGCTGAAGGAGCAGGAAGCCGACCAGGCCGGCCGCGACCAGCAGGGGCTTGAGCAGGGTGATCACGCTGTTGCCGATGGTGTCGCGGTAGCGCACCAGGTAGCTGGCCAGCCAGATGATCAGCATCAGCTTGACCGCCTCGACCACCTGGAAATTGGCGAAGCCGATGTTCAGCCAGCGGCGCGCGCCATTGACGGTGCGGCCGATGCCCGGCACGAACACGGAGGCCAGCAGCACGAAGCACAACAGCAACAGCAGCAGGCTGTGCTGCTCGACCTTCTTCATCTCCAGCCGCATCAGGAAGCCGGCGATCAGCAGGCCGCCGGCAAGGAAGACCAGGTGCCGGATCAGGTAGTAGAACGGACCCGAGCCATTGCTCATGGCATAGGGCATGGACGCGGACGCGACCATCACCACACCCAGGCCGGCCAGCGCCAGGGCGATGCACAGCAGCCAGGCGTCGAAGCGTCCTTCGAGCTCGTCGAAGCGCAGGGCCTGGGTGGCGCGGTCGGTGAACTGGCCCATCACCGCACCTTCAAGGTGGCGAGGCCGACCAGCACCAGCACCACCGAGATGATCCAGAAGCGCACGATCACGCGCGGCTCGGGCCAGCCCTTGAGTTCGAAGTGGTGGTGGATGGGCGCCATCCGGAACACGCGCTTGCCGGTCAGCTTGAAGCTGGCGACCTGGATCATCACCGACAAGGTCTCGATCACGAAGATGCCGCCCATCACCAGCAGGATCGCCTCCTGCCGCACGATCACCGCCACCGTGCCCAGCGCGGCGCCGAGCGCGAGCGCGCCGATGTCGCCCATGAACACCATGGCCGGATAGGTGTTGAACCAGAGGAAGCCCAGGCCCGCGCCGGCGATGGCCGCGCAGAAGATCGATATCTCGCCGGCGCCGGGAATGGCCGGGATCTGCAGGTAGGCCGAGAACACCGAATTGCCCGCGGCATAGGCGAACACGCCCAGCGCGGCGGCCACCAGCACGGTCGGCATGATCGCCAGGCCGTCCAGGCCATCGGTGAGGTTCACCGCGTTGGAAAAGCCGACGATCCAGAAGTAGCACAGCACCACGAAGCCGAAGCCCATCGGCACGGCGACGTGCTTGAGCAGCGGCAGGTACAGGGTCGTCGCCGCGGGCACGTCGGCGGTGAAGTAGAGGAACAGCGCGGTGGCCAGGCCGAACAGCGACTGCAGCAGGTACTTGTGCCGCGACTTCATGCCGTTCGGGTCGCGCTTGACGATCTTCAGCCAGTCGTCGTACCAGCCGATCGCGCCGAAGGCCACCGTCACCGCCAGCAGCACCCAGACATAGCGGTTGCGCAGGTCGCCCCAGAGCAGGGTCGACAGGCTGATGGTCAGCAGGATCAGGAAACCACCCATGGTCGGCGTGCCGGCCTTGACGAAATGCGTCTGCGGCCCGTCGCTGCGGATCGGCTGGCCGCCGCCCTTCAGCCGCGCCAGCCAGGCGATGACCATCGGCCCCAGCCACAGGGTCAAGGCCAGCGCGGTGAGCGCGCTGAGGATGGCCCGCATGGTGATGTAGTTGAACAGCGCGAACATCCGCGCGAAGTTCTGCATCAGCCGCGCCAGTTCAAGCAGCATGCCCGTCTCCCGAGTCGGCCTGCAGCGCCGCGACCACCTTGTCCATCGCGCTGGAGCGCGAGCCTTTCACGAGGATGCGCAGGCGCCCCGCGTCCGGGTGCCGCGCCAGCGTTTGCCGCAAGGCCTCGACAAGCGCGTGCTGGTTCTGGAAATGCGCGCCGCCCGCTCCAAACGCGTCGCTCGCGGCCTTGCTCAGCGTGCCCACCGTCCACAGCCGCGCCAAGCGCGCCGCGCGCGCCTGCCCGCCGATCTGCGCGTGCAGCCCTTCGGCGCCAGGACCAAGTTCGGCCATGTCGCCGAGCA
This sequence comes from Gammaproteobacteria bacterium, assembly GCA_025352045.1. Lineage (GTDB taxonomy): Bacteria > Pseudomonadota > Gammaproteobacteria > Xanthomonadales > Xanthomonadaceae > Arenimonas. Next base: position 11,510 of record JANXUD010000033.1, read on the forward strand.
CCAGCCAGGCCTCGCCCGTACCGTCCGCCAGCGTGGCGATGGCGGCGCCGACCGAACCGGGGTTGGCGTTGTAGCTGTCGTCGATCAACGTCGCGCCGACACTGCCATCCAGGCGGACCAGGCGCGATGAAATCTGCCGGCCCTTGACCGGCTCCGCGTCGTGCAGTCCCGCGACCACCGCGTCGAAGCCCGCGCCCGCGGCAATCGCCAGTGCAGACGCGGCCAGGGCATTGAGCACGTTGTGCCGGCCCGGCAAGGGCAAGGCGATGTCGGCGCTACCGGCCGGCGAATGCAATTGGAAGCGGCTGCCGCCTTCGACCGACAGGATGCGGGTGGCGCGGACGTCACCCCCGTTGTCGATGCCGAAGCGGAAGGTGCGGCGCGTGCCGACGATCTGCTGGAAGAACGGCGCAAACGCGTCATCGGCATTGATCACGGCCACGCCGTCGTCGGGCAGGGCTTCGTAGATGGCGCCCTTGGTTTCGGCGATGCCCAGCAAACTGCCCATGCGCTCGATGTGCGCCGGCGCGATGTTGTTCACCAGCGCCACCTGCGGCGGCACGATGCTGGCCAGGTAGGCGATGTCGCCCGGCTTGCCCGCGCCCATCTCGTAGATGGCGAACTGGGCGTCCTCGGGCGCCTCGAGCACGGCCAGCGGCAGGCCGATCTCGTTGTTGCGGTTGCCCGGGTTGAAATAGCTGCGGCCGGCGCGCGACAGGATGCCCTGCGTCAGCGCCTTCACCGAGGTCTTGCCATTGCTTCCGGTCAGCGCGACCACCACGGCCGGGCGGCCCTTCTGCATGCCGGCGGCGATTTCGCCGAGAGCTTCCTGGGTATCGGCGCAGAGCACGCGCGGCAGCGTGGTGTCGACGTCACGATGCAGCAGCAGCGCGCCCGCACCCTTGGCCTCCGCCTCGGCGATGAAGTCGTGCGCATCGAAGTTCTCGCCGCGCAGGGCGACGAACAGCGCGCCGGGCGCGAGGGCGCGGGTATCGGCGCCGACCGCGGTAATCGTGGCGTCTGCGCCCAGGTGACGGCCTTCGCACCACGCAGCGAGCGTGGACAACTGCACCGGCCTCACTGGCCCGCCTCCAGCAATGCCTTCGCGACTGCAAGGTCGTCGAAGGGCAACCTGCGGCCCTGCACTTCCTGGTAGGCCTCGTGGCCCTTGCCCGCGATCAGGATGATGTCGTCGGCGCCGGCACCGTCCAGCGCCAGGGCGATCGCGGCGGCGCGGTCGCGCTGCACTTCGATCCGCTCGCGCGCGCCGAAACCGGCCAGGATGTCGGTCACGATGGCGTCGCCATCCTCGCTGCGCGGGTTGTCGTCGGTGACAATCACGCGGTCGGCGCCATGCTCGGCGATGGCCGCCATTTGCGGGCGCTTGCCGCGATCACGGTCGCCGCCGCAGCCGAACACGCAGGTCAGCCGGCCAGGCGTGTGCGCACGCAGGCTCGACAGCGCCTGCTCAAGCGCATCCGGCGTGTGCGCGTAATCAACCACGACCAGCGGCTGCCCGGCGCGGCCGCCGGCGCGGCTCATGCGGCCATCCACGGGCGACAGCCGCGGCAACATCGCGGCGATGTCGGCCAGCTGCCAGTCGAGCGCGCGCAACGCGCCCGCGACCGCCAGCAGGTTGTCCACGTTGAAGCGGCCGAGCAGGGGCGAGGCCACGTCGAAGCGTTCCGTCGCGTCGGCCAGCGAAAACGCCAGGCCCTGCGGCGACAGGCGCGCGCCCTCGGCGCGCAGGCTGGCGCCGGCGGCGGCGCGCGAACTCAATCCGATCTTGCGCACGCCCTGCGCCACGCCGGCCAGCAGGCCGGGGCCGAAGGCATCGTCGAGGTTGACCACGACCGCCTGCAGCGTCGGCCAGTGGAACAGCCTGGCCTTGGCGGCGCCGTAGGCCTGCATCGTGCCGTGGTAGTCGAGGTGGTCGCGGGTGAGGTTGGTGAACACGGCCACCCGGAACGCGACGTCGGCCACGCGACCCTGCTCCAGCGCATGCGAGGAAACTTCCATCGCCGCGTGGGTGGCGCCGGCATCGCGCAGCTGCGCCAGCAGGCGGTGCACCGCGACCACGTCGGGCGTGGTGCGTTCGCCGGCAACGTGCTGGCCGAACAGGCCCGCGCCCAGGGTGCCGATGGTGCCGACGCTGGCGCCGTGCAGGGTCAGGGCCTGCGCGATCAACTGGACCGTCGAGGTCTTGCCATTGGTGCCGGTGACGCCGGTGGTGCGCAGCGCCCGCGATGGATGGTCGTAGAAGCGGTCGGCGAGTCGGCCCAGCTTGGCGCGCAATCCGTCCACCGCGATGGCGTTGGCCGGCAGTACCAGGTTGGCGGGCACCGGCGTTTCGTAGAGGATGGCCGCGACGTCCGCGGCGCGCGCCTGGTCGAGGTAGCGCAGGCCATGCGTGGCCGCGCCGGCCAGGGCGATGAAGGCGTCGCCGGGATGCAGGCTGCGGCTGTCCAGCGACAGGCCGCGCACGATCGGATCGAAGCCGCGTGGCAGCCGGGCTTCGCCCTGCAGCAATGCGCTGAGCGCCATGGCGGTCACAGGCCGTCGCTCTCCTCGGCATCGGCATCGGCGCCTGGCGCCAGCGCCGCGGCGGCGGCATGGGCCGGCTGCAGGGCGATGGTGGCGCCGCCGGCACGGGACAGCGCGCCCGGCGCCGCGCCCGCGGTCCACTGCGCGATGTTGTCGGGCGGCACGTCCATCAGGCGCAGCGCGCCCTCCATGACGTTGTGGAACACCGGCGCGGACACCAATCCACCGTAGTAGGACTTGCCGCTGGGGTTGTTGATCACCACCACCATCGCGAACTTGGGATGGTCGATGGGCACGACGCCCGCGAAGACCGAGACGTATTTGCGCGAATAGCCGCCGCCACTGGCGGTGCGCGCGGTGCCGGTCTTGCCGGCGACGTGGTAGCCCAGGATCGCCGCCTTCTGCGCGGTGCCGCCATCCTGGGTCACGCCCTCGAGCATGTGCAGCATGTCGTGCGCAAGCTTGGGCGTCACCGCCTGGATCGGCTCGCCCTGCCCGCCCTTGAGGAAGGTCGGCGGCATGCGCTTGCCGCCGTTGGCCAGGGTTGCGTAGGCCTGCGCCAGCTGCAGCGGCGTCACCGACAGGCCCATGCCGTAACTGATCGAGCCACGCTTGACCATGCCCCAGGTCTGCGGCGGCGCCAGCACGCCGGCCGACTCGCCCGGGAACCCGGAATGCGTGCTGTCGCCATAGCCGAAGCGGCGCAGCACGTCGTAGAGATGCTCGCTGGTCATGTTCAGGCCGAGCTTTGCCGCGCCAATGTTGGACGACTCGCTGAGCAGGTGGGTCAGGTCCACCGCGCCGTGGTCGTGCACATCGCTGATGCGGTACTTGCCCAGCATCATCCAGCCCGGGCTGGTCTGCACGATGATGTTCGGGTCCACGCCATCCTCGAGCGCGGCCACCACGGTGTAGGGCTTGATCACCGAACCCGGCTCGACCACGTCGGTGACGGCGCGGTTGCGGTGTGTGCCGGGATCGGCCGCTTCGCGCGCGTTCGGGTTGAAGGCCGGCTGGTTGACCATGGCGAGGATCTCGCCAGTCGACACGTCCACGATCACCGCCGACCCGCTCGCGGCGCCGTTTTCCAGCAGCGCGGTCTTCAGCTCGCGATACGCCAGGTACTGGATGCGCCGGTCGATCGACAGCGTGATGTCCTTGCCTGGCTCCGCCGCGCGGATCAGGTCGACGTTCTCGACGATCCGGCCGCGGCGGTCGCGGATCACCCGCTGCGCGCCCGGCTTGCCGGTCAGCCAGCTGTCGAAGGCCAGCTCGAGGCCTTCCTGGCCGTGGTCGTCGATGTTCGTGAAGCCCAGCACGTGGGCCATCACCTCGCCGTGCGGATAGAAGCGGCGGAACTCGCGCTGCGCGTACACGCCCGGGATGCCGCGCTTGAGCACGGCCTCGGCGTCGTCGGGATTGATGCGCCGGCGCAGGAACACGAACTCCTTGTCCGCGCGCTGGGCGATGCTCTGGGTGAGGACCTCGCGCGGGATGCCGAGCGCGTCGGCCAACTCGGGCAGGCGGTCGGCGTGCTGCAGCAGTTCCTTTGGATTGGCCCAGACCGACTCGACCGGCGTGGACACCGCCAGCGGCTCGCCGTTGCGGTCCGTGATCATGCCGCGCGAGGTGGCGATCGGTACCTCGCGCAGGAAGCGCTGGTCGCCCTGGTGCTGGTAGAAATCGCGGTTGAGCAACTGCATCTGCGCCGCGCGGCCGACCAGCACCACGCCGCAGCAGCCGAGCACGGCCGTCAGGATGGTCAGGCGCAGGCGGAAATTGTAGGGTCGGGCGCGGACCTTCATGGCAGTGCCTTCATCGGACCGCCCTCATGGCTTCACCACGATCAACTCGGCCGCCTGGGGGAACACCATGCCCAGCCGCTCCGACGCCACCTGCTCGATCCGGTTGGTCTCGGCCCAGGTGGCCTGTTCCAGCTGCAGGCGGCTGAATTCGATGTTGAGTTCGTCGCGCTGCTTCTGCAGGCGGGTGAGCTGCACGTAGGCCTGGCGGTGCTGCTGGCGCGCGTAGACCACGCCGATGCCGCTGCCCAGCACGGCCAGCACCAGCAGGCAGAGCAGGAAATAGCGCGGGCTCATGCGGCCACCGCCAGCTTCTCGGCCACGCGCATCACCGCGCTGCGCGCGCGCGGGTTGCCCGACAGTTCCTCGCTGGTGGCGTGGTGGGCGCCGCCGACGTCGCGCAGGCCGGGATGGAAGGCCTCCGGCGCGACCGGCATGCGGCGGTTGCCCGGCGGGGCCTTGGCCTTGGCGGCGATGAACTGCTTCACGATGCGGTCTTCCAGCGAGTGGAAGCTGATCACCACCAGCCGGCCGCCCACCACCAGCCGCTCGTAGGCGGCTTCCAGGCCGCGCTCGAGGTCGGACAACTCGCGGTTCACGGAAATGCGGATGGCCTGGAAGCTGCGCGTGGCCGGATGGATCTTGTCCGGGCCGCGGCCGACCACGCCGGCGATCAGGTCGGCCAGCTCCGCCGTGCCCTGGATCGGCGCCTGCGCGCGACGGTCGACGATGGCGCGGGCGATGCGGCGGCTCATGCGCTCTTCGCCAAACACCCACAGCACTTCGGCGATCTCGTGTTCGGGCGCGCGCGCCAGCCATGCGGCCGCGCTCTCGCCGCTACCGGGATCCATGCGCATGTCGAGCGGGCCGTCGTTGCGGAAGCTGAAGCCGCGCGCGGCGACGTCGAGCTGGGGCGAGGACACGCCCAGGTCGAAAAGCACGCCGTCCAGCCCGGCGGCGGTCTCGTCCCAGTCGGCCAGGGTGGCGAAGGAGGCCTGGCGCACGACGACACGCGGGTCGCCGCCGAATTCGCCGGCAGCCACCGCGATCGCCTCGGGGTCTTTGTCCATCAGCAGCAGCCTTCCCGCCGGACCCAAGCGCTCCAACACGCCGCGGGCGTGGCCACCACGCCCGAACGTCCCGTCCAGGTACCTGCCATCCTTGCGCACCTGCAAACCGTCCATGACTTGCGTCCACATCACCGGGCGGTGGCCGGGCGCCTGCGCTTCCGCGCGAGTGCCTGCCATGCCCTTACAGCCTCAGGTCGAGCATGTCGTCGCTGACCTGGTCCTCGCCGATCGTCGACTGGATCTGCGCCAGGTGCGCCTGCTCGCTCCACAACTCGAACTTGTTGCCCATGCCCAGCAGCACGGCCTTCTTGCCGATGCCGGCGGCGGAACGGTGGGTCTGGGGCAGCGAGACCCGGCCGCTGCCGTCCGGCTCAACCACGGTGGCGGCGCCGACCAGCTTCAGCTGCAGGTTGCGGTGCACGCGCTTGGCGTTGGGGAGGCTGTTGACCTGGTCGCGGACGAGCTGCCAGGCCGCTTCGGGATACAGCCAGAGGCAGCCAGCCTCATAGGGGTTGTAGGCGACGACCAGGCGGTTGCCGCTCCGGGCAAGCTCGTCCCTGTAGGCGGTCGGGATGGCCAGCCGGCCCTTGTCGTCCACGGTAATCGCGGTCTCGCCCTGAAACATCCCCACCGATCCCCACGAATTGCCACAAAAACCCTCGGAAGCCCACGTTAGACCCGAGCCGGGGGTGTGTCAAGGCAATTTGACGACTGATTTCATGAACGGAATCAAGAGTTTGCAGCACACTTGAGAGTCTTCTTTAAGAACCATACGGGGGGCTTTGTTTCAGCTGAACATTGTTTGCAAAGCGTGACGGCCGGATGATTCCGGTCTGCTGGGCGCCCTCACCTTCCCTCGCCCGTGGGACGCACGAGCCATGCAACGATCCGGAACGGGTTTACTGCCGCTTGCGCGCATTGCCTCCCGACCCTGCCAGCCCCTCTCACGCGTGGCCGCGGTCGTCTGTCTGGCCTGGACCCTGGCCTTGGCCGGGGCTGCGGCGGCTCGCCGCAAGCCCGGTTGGCACAGGACGCGCTCCGCATGCGCACCGAACTGCAGGCGACGCGCTGGCAGTTGCAGATCCTGCGCATCGAACGCGATGCGTTGAAGGCGCGCTTACAACGCGCCGAAGCGAGCGCCGTGCAACTGCGCGGCGACACGAAGCTGCTCGGCGATGCCAACACCCATGTCGCGGACGCGGTGATCTGCCTGTCCTACGAGAACTGGGCCAAGGTCGTACCCGTCGTGCAACTTCGTTTCAGCGACGTGGAAAACGCGTCGCGCCACCTGGAGCAATTGTCCGTTCGGCAGGTTGAACAGGTCGCATCGTCGAGCAGTTTGCCAAGTCCAAATTCCAGCATCGCATTCCGGTCACGACGGAAGACCATCTTGTTGAACGCCATCAAGCGCGATTACGCGCGTGCCTTGGCCCAGTTCCAGGCGCTGGTACCAGTAGGCATAGGTGTTTTGGGCCTGCGCTTGCCGGCACCGCTGCGGAACCTCGACTGCACCGCCGCGGCGCTAGCCGGCCGCCGCGTCGGCGACCGTGTCGCAGGCGAAGCCGCCTCCCACGGCATGGCACTGCGGCGGGTAGCCGTGCTTGCGCCAGTAGTCAACGATGCCGGCTTCCTCGAGCATCCGCTTGAAGCTGGCGGATGCGCGGAACGCCGCTGGTATCCTGTCCCAGTACAGCGGCGCGCCGAAGTCAGCCGCCGCGGCGTTGGCAACGCCGTCGAAGTCGCCAAGCCACATCGCGCGGCGCGACACTCCGATCTCGCTGGTCGTGCCCGTCCCGGCGGTGGCGATGAACGCGGCAAGTTCTGCCCGCGACGCCGGTTCCTGGCGTTCGGGATGCAGCAAGGCCTGCTCCAGCGCGGGCTGCACCTTGATGGGCACGCCAAGCCGGTCCATCAGTTTGCGCGCCATCGGATGGTCCCCGACGGCCAGGAAAGGCCCGACGAAGCTGGTAGCGCGCCCCTGCATGAATCCTTGCGACGCGCCGCGGCGAAACGACTCCAGCGCCGCGTCCGTGTGCCCTTGGTAGAGCAGGATGAGGGCCTTGGTTCGTTCGCAGTTCAGGTAACTGGGGTCCAGCGCAAGGCAGCCTTCCAGATCGGCAAGTGCGCGATCGAAATACCCCAATCGCATGAACACGTCACCACGCCACAGGAGGACAGTGGGATTCCTGGGATCCAGCGCTAGGCTCTTGTCCATCAGTGCCAGCGACCGTTCCCAGTCCATCGGCCGGCGCGAAATCTCGAGCATGCCAAGGGCGGCCCATGGCTGGGCCAGGGTAGGGTCGAGCTCAAGGGCCTTTTGCGCGGCCCCGCGGGCGAGCTCAGTGTAATCGCGGTCATGCAGGCCCCAGCTTTCAGCGACGCTTGCGGCGGCCGCGAGTCCATCCCAGGCACGCGCAAACGCCGGATCAAGGGAGATCGCCCTTTCAAAAAGCCGGACGCTTTCGTCTAGGTGGGAGCGTGCGAGGAACAACTCGCGCGCCTGCAGGTAAAGTTCGTACGCCTTGGTGTTCCTGGTTGCTGCAGGAACGACAATGGGTCGGCCAGCCACCGGGGCCAGCGGCCCCCGCAGGGCGCGCGCGATCGCATTGGCGATTTCGTCCTGCACGGCGAAGATGTCGGTCATCTCGCGGTCGTATGTATCCGACCAGACCTGGCGCTCCTTGCCGGCGTCGACCAGTTGGGCGGTGATGCGGACCCGGTTGCCAGATTTGCGGACGCTGCCCTCGAGCAGGTAGTTGACCTTGAGACGACGGGCTATTTCTGCCGCGGCCAGGTCGCCCTTGCGAAAGGCGAAGGATGATGTCCGCGAGGCGACCTCGAAGCCATCGACCTTTGCCAGCACGTTGAGGAGTTCTTCGGAGATGCCGTCGGAAAAATACTGGTTGCTCGCTTCGTCGCTCATATTGACGAAAGGAAGCACGGCGACCGATCGTTGCCGCGGGCTGGCGACCGGGCCGGATGTCCGAACGGACGCGGGCCCCTGGGCCGTCATGCGCCAGGCGAGTCCACCCGCCAATGCCAGTGCGAGCACGCCGGCGACGGCGATGGCGGGACGCAAGCCCGCGCGTGCCCGCGAGGCCGGGTTTGCCAGCGATCGAGTCGACGCCACTGTCGCCAACGACGCGGACACTGGCACGGTCGCGGGCGTCCGGTGCTCCGCCAGCAGCCCATCGATGCGCACCACGACATCGGCACCCGCGTGGGGTCGGTGCTCGGGGTTCTTCGCCATCAACTGGTCTAGCAGCGGCTGAAGGTTTGACAGGTCCGGCGGCAGGCGCGGGATGTCGGCGTTCAGGTGCTGCGAACCGATGGCCCAGGCGTCCGCGCCGGTATAGGGAAGCTCACCGGTCAGTAATTTCCACAGGAGCACGCCTAGGCTGTACAGGTCGCTGCGACCGTCGACCTTGCCGCCGCGCAGCTGTTCCGGGCTCATGTAGTGCGGCGTGCCGACGCTGGTGCCCTCGGTGGTGAGCGCCGATTCGCCCTGGATCAGCCTGGCGATGCCAAAGTCGGACAGCATCGCGGCTCCGTCACTGCTGCGGCGCAGGATGTTCTCCGGCTTGATGTCCCGGTGCACGACCCCGCGACCGTGCGCATGGTCCAGCGCGCTGGCGATGTCGCGGATCACCCGCAGCGCGGCGACGGGCGCCAGCTTTTCGCCGGCGAGCAAGCCAATCGTGCCGGCGGGCTGGTATTCCATGGCGAGGTAGGCCTGCCCCTCGTGCACGCCGAAGTCGTAGATCGGCACGATGTTTGGATGCTGCAGGCTGGACGCGATGCGAGCTTCGCGCAGGAAGCGCTCGCCGGCCGCCGGGTCCTGCGTCGGCGCCAGGATTTTCAAGGCAACGTCGCGGCCAAGGGATTCCTGCGTCGCCAAATAAACGAAGGCCATGCCGCCTCGCCCCAGCGGGCGGATGAGTCGGTAGCCGGGAATACTGGCGGGGTTCATTCGGGCGCCAGCATAGCGCCCCGCCTGTGTCCGTGGCGCCCGGGCCGGGCGGGGCAGTGTATGGCTGGGCGGCAGTGGCGGAGCCGGCCATTAAGCCGGGTTCTGTCGTGGACAACCATTCCTCTCGGCCTTGCGTCACCGCAAGGCTCAAGCAGCACACCCGGGGACGGGTCGAGCAAACCCATATTCCCCCTATTTGGCCTTGCTCCGAGTGGGGTTTACCGTGCCGTGCGACGTTGTCCCCGCACGCGGTGGGCTCTTACCCCACCGTTTCACCCTTACCACGCACTGCCGCCAACCTTGCGGTCCGCGACAGCCGTTCGGCGGTCTGTTCTCTGTTGCACTGGCCGTCGGCTCGCGCCGCCCAGGCGTTACCTGGCACTCTGCTCTGTGGAGCCCGGACTTTCCTCGGCGCGGTCAAGCCGCGACGCGGTTGTCTTGGCCGACTCCGCCGCAGGCAGTATAAGCCCTCGGCGTCCCCGCTCCCCTTACAGAGCTTGGCCGTCGGCCGGCGGCGCCAGGTGCTTGCGCTCGCGGGCAAGCGCCAGGTCGAGCGTGTGCAGCAGGCCGGGGAAGCCACGATCGGTCGTGACCGAGATGCGGTACTTGCCATTGACGATCAGGGTCGGCGTGCCCTGGATGCCGGTGACCATCGCAAAGCCCTTGGCCGTGGCCATCTTCTCGCGCACCGCCGGACTGTCCATGGCGGCCAGGAACTTGGCGCGATCGACGCCCCAGCGCGAATACAGATCGGCGATTTCCGCGGGCTCGCCGGACTTGACGGCCTTTTCCTCGAACACGGCCTTGAACACCGCCGAGTGGCTGCGCTCGCGGACGCCGGCGGCGTCGGCGGCGTAGAAGGCCGCGGCGAAATTGGTGAAGGGGCCGCCGAAGACCGCCGGCACGTACTCCCACTGCACGTCCCTAGGCTTGTGCGCGAGCCACTTGTCCACCACCGGCTGGAAGTGCGCGCAGTGGATGCAGGCGTAGCTGAACACCTCCACCACTTCGATCTTCGCCTTCACCGGTGCGAAGCGCGACACGGCTGGCGCGATAACTTCGAAGTCCAGGCCCGGACGCGGCGCGGCGGTCGCGGCATCGGCCGCCGTCGCCTGGTCCTGGCCGGGATGGGCGGAGGCACTCATCGTGGCAGCGAGGGTCGAAAGGGCGAACAACATCGGGGCCAGCAGGCGTTTCATCGATCTCTCCAGAAAACGTGTCAGGGCAGGTCTGCGTCAGACCCGTCTGCTTCATGTGCATCGGCGTCAACTGCGCTTGCGTCACCTGCAGCGGTGGCGGGCGCGCCGCCATACAGGGCCTTGCGCGGCGCGCCGCTCAGTTCCGCGGCCAGCTTGGCCGCCTGCGAGGGCGGCAGCAGGTGCCTGAGTTTGGCATAGAGGCGTTGACCTTCGAGCAGGGCCGCAGTTCCATCGTCGGCCGCGCCGCGGACCACCAGGACGAATTCGCCGCGACGCTGGTCGGGGTCGGCCCGGACGCGGGCCAGGATCGACCCGAGGGTGTCGCCGAAGACGGTCTCGAACAGTTTGGTCAATTCGCGCGCCAGGACCGCCTCGCGTTCGGGTCCGAAGACCTCGGCCAGGTCGGTCAGGGATTCCTCGATACGGTGCGAGGATTCATAGAAGACCAAGGTCCGCGCTTCGTGGCCCAGCGCCGCCAGGCGCTCGCGCCGGGCCGAGGACTTGGCCGGCAGGAAACCTTCGAAGCAGAACCGGTCGCTCGGGATCCCGGCCACGGACAGGGCCGCGATCGCCGCGCAGGCGCCGGGCACCGGACTCACCTGCAGGCCCGCCGCCCGCACCTCACGTACCAGCCGGTAGCCGGGGTCGGACACCAGCGGCGTGCCCGCATCCGACACCAGGGCCAGCGATTCCCCGTTGCGCAGGCGCTCGACCAGCTGCCACGCGACCTCGGCCTCGTTGTGTTCGTGCACCGCCAGCAGGGGCTTGTCGATGCCGCAGGCATTGAGCAGTTGCCGGGTATGCCGGGTGTCCTCGGCGCAGATCGCGGCCACCGTGGACAGGACCTCGCGGGCCCGGGTGCTGAGGTCGCCAAGATTGCCGATGGGGGTCGCCACGACATGAAGCGTTCCTGCGCGCACGGTGGCCATCTGCCTCGATCCTCGGGTCCTGCGGGGTATGATCTTAGCGGCATCCCCACACTGTTTCGGGGCAGGAACCGTTCATGCACCATCGTCTCCAGGTTTCATCGAGCCCCCAGTCATCGAACCCGCGATGGTCGCGCCTGGTGCCAGCCCTGCTGCTGTCCGCCCTGCTCGCCAGCTGCTCCAGCGTGCGCGTCTCGCCAGCCGGCCACGTCGGCAACGCCGGCCACCCGCAGGTCCGAGGCGATCGCGCCGAGACGCTCAGCTTCCCGCCCGGTGACGACGATGGCTACCGGCCGCCGGCGAAGCTGGCCGTGCTGCTGCCGCTCAGCGGACCTTTGGCCGCTGCCGGCGCCAGCGTGCGCGATGGCTTCCTGGCCGCCTATTACGGTGAGCCGCGCCGGCGCCCGGTGGTGAAGTTCTACGACACCCACGGCACCGCCGCCGGCGCCCAGGCCGCAGGGGCGCAAGCCCTCGCCGACGGCGCCCAGATGCTGGTGGGTCCGCTCGGACGCGACGAGGTCAATGCCGTCACCGTCCCCGCCGGATCCCACGTGCCCGTGATCGCGCTCAATCGCGCGGGGCACGCCACGCCCGCGGGACAGACCAGCTATGCCCTGCTGCCGGACGATGAAGGCGCCGCCGCGGCCGAGCGCCTGCTGGGCCGGGGCCAGACGCAGGCCCTCGTGTTCGCCAACCGGTCCGACAACGCGCAGCGGGCCGCCGCCGCCTTTCGAATGGCCTTGCTGGCAGGCGGCGGACGCGTGGTCAGCGATATCGCCGTCGGCGGCGACACGCCCGACATGAGCACCCAGCTCGCGACCCTGCAGGCCAGCCCGACACCGGCCCAGGCGGTCTTCCTTGCGCTCGACGCCGGACAGGCGCGCGCGGTGGCGGCCCAGCTCAAGACCTCCACCGCGGCCGGCCTTCCGCGCATCGCCACCTCGCTGCTGCTCAATGGCGGCAATGCCAGGAGCGACGTCGAACTCGACGGCATCGAGTATCCGGAGCTGCCCTGGCTGCTCGGACAGGCGTCGGGCCTGCCCGACGCCGCCACCATCAAGCTGTCGAGTGCGCGCGGCGGGGCCAACCGCCTGTTCGCCTTCGGCGCCGATGCCTGGAAGCTCGCCGCCTATTTCGAACGCCTGTACAACGATCCCTCGTTCTCGATCCGCGGCGCCACCGGCAGCCTGCAGATCGATCTCGCCGGCCCGGTGCGGCGGACGCCGGCCTGGGCCGTGTTCAGCGGCGGGCACGGCCGGGCGCATTGAATGGGCGGCGCCGGCATCGACCGGCGGCAACTCGGCCAGGATGCCGAGGACGCGGCGCTCGCCCACTTGCAGGCGCAGGGCCTGCACCTGCTGGCGCGCAATGCGCGCTATCCCTTCGGCGAGGTGGACCTGGTCCTGCGTGACGGGGCGACGGTGGTGTTCACCGAAGTCCGGTTCCGGCGCGGCGCGCAGTTCGGCGGCGCGGCGGCCTCGGTGGACGCGGCCAAGCGGCGCAAGCTGGTGCGCGCCTCGCAGGCCTGGCTGAAGTCACACCGCGAACTCGCGCAGGCGGCCTGCCGATTCGACGTCGTCGCAGTCAGCCCGCCATCCACGCGCGACGGCGCGATACACTGCGAATGGATCCGCGCCGCCTTCACCCTGGACGACCTGTGGTGAGCGACGGCGCGACGGCACTGACCCAGGCGCAACGCAGCGCCCTCGAGGGCGGGCTGCGCGGCCTCCTCGATGCCGGCGACATCTCGCTCGATCCGTCCGAACGCCTGGCCTACGGCTACGACAATTCGCGTCGCCATGCCCTGCCCGATGCCGTCGCCTTCCCGCGTGACGCGGGCCAGGTGCTCGAACTGGTGCGCCTGTGCCGGCGCCTGCGCGTGCCGCTGACCGCGCGCGGCCGCGGCACCAACACCACCGGGGCCAGCGTGCCCGTGGCCGGCGGCCTGGTGCTTGGCTTCGAACGTATGGCGCGCCTGCTCGAACTGCGTGCCGGCGATCGCGCGGCGGTGGTGCAGCCCGGCCTGCTGAACGGCGAACTGCAACTGGCCTTGCAGCCCGAGGGCCTGTTCTGGCCGCCGGACCCGACCAGCGCGCCCTACTGCAGCATCGGCGGCAACCTGGCCTGCAATGCCGGCGGGCCGCGCGCGGTGAAATACGGCGCCAGCCGCGACAATGTGCTCGGCCTATCGGCCGTCACCGGCGCCGGCGAACTGGTGACGATCGGCGCGGCCACCAGCAAATCGTCCAGCGGCTACGACCTGTCCCGCCTGATCGTCGGCTCGGAGGGCACGCTGGCGCTGATCGTGGAGGCGACGCTGAAGCTCACGCCGCTGGCGCTGATGCGCCGCGTGCTGCGCGCGCTGTATCGCGACGCAGGCAGCGCGGCCGCGGCGGTCGCGCGGATCATGTCGCAGCCCGCGACACCCTCGATGCTGGAATTCCTCGACGCGCGCTGCCTGGCCCTGGTGCGCGCCGCGGGCGTGGATCTTCCGGCGGCCGGCGCCATGCTCCTGGTCGAGGCCGACGAGGCTACCGCGGTCGCGCTCGATGCCGCGCTGGCGGCCCTGCGCGCCGCCGCCGACGGCGACGGCTGCCTGGGCATCGAACTGGCCCGCGACGACGGCGAACGCGAGCGCCTGTGGGCAGCCCGCAAGGCGCTGTCGCCGGCACTGCGCACGATCGCGCCGGGCAAGATCAACGAAGACGTGGTGGTGCCGGTGTCGCGGATTCCCGCGCTGGTGGATGCGGTCGCCATGATCGCCCGCGAGGCGGCGCTGGAGATCGTCTGCTTCGGCCATGCCGGCAATGGCAACCTGCACGTCAACATCCTGTTCGATCCAGCCGATCCCGCGCAGCAGGCCCGCGCCGACAGGGCGCTCGGCCACGTGTTCGAGGCGACGCTGTCGCTGGGCGGCCTGCTGTCGGGCGAACATGGCATCGGCCTGGCGAAGCGGGGCTGGATGACGCGGGCCTTCGATCCGGCCACGCTGGCGGCGATGCGCGCGGTCAAGCGCGCGCTCGACCCGAACGGTATCCTCAATCCCGGCAAGCTGCTGCCCGACCTCCCATGATCCGACGCTTCGCCCTTCTCGCCCTGGCCGCGCTGGCGCTCGCGCTGACGCAAACCACGCTGGCGCAAACCACGCAAAGCGCGCAGGCCCGATCCGGCGCCGCGCCGGTCGACCCGCCCGCGGCACCGTCGCCGTCACCGTCACCGTCGCCGTCGCCGGCGCAGGTGCAGGTGCTCGTGCTTGGCAACAGCCTCAGCTATGTCAACGACCTGGCCGCGCTGCTCGATGCACTCGATGCCGCGCAACCCGGCCCGCCCAAGCTGCACGCCGAATTGCTGGCCGAGCCCGGCGGCAGCATCGCCGATCGCTGGAAGGACGGCGTCGCCGCGCGCGAGCTGGCGACGGGCCGCTGGCAGGTGCTGGTGCTGCAGGAACGCGGCGGGATCCTGGCCTGCGTCGCCAAGGTCGAACAGCGCAGCGAACCCGAATGCCAGGCCAGCATCGCCGCGCATCGCGCCTTCGCGACGCTGGCCAAACAACATGGCGTGCGCGTACTGCTGCTCGGCACCTGGGGGCCCGATGCGATATGGCAGTCGCAGCTGTCCCGCGGCCTGCACCAGGTCGCGGGCATGACCGGCGCCAGCATCGTCGATGCCGGCGCCATGCTGCGGGCAAAGGCCAAGGCGCATCCGGAGCTCACGCTGACGGTCGACCGCATCGGCCACCCCTCGCTCGACGGTTCCCTGCTCGTCGCCCAGGCACTCTATCCCGCGCTGGCGGGCGGTCCCGCCGAGGCGATCGATTTCGACGTGGCCGCAGCCCTGTTGCCGCCGAGGGCGCGCGTGTCGCCTGCGTCTTTCGTCTCGACCCAGGGGGCACTGCGCGGCGATGGGACGGTCACCCATGTCACTGCGGCGCGCCTGCGCGCGGTGGCGCCAGCTGCCGAGTAAGCGCGTCGCGTTGCGGCGCGCTGCTCCGTCACGACACCATGCTGTCGCGCCTAGGCGCCCGCCGCGACCACCCGCGCCGCCAGTTGCAGGGCGGCGAACGCATACAGGCCGGCCAGCACGTCGTCGAGCATGATGCCCAGGCCGCCGTGCACCGAACGGTCCGCCCAGCGCACCGGCCAGGGTTTCCAGATGTCGAACAGGCGGAACAGGGCGAAACCGCCAAGCATCCAGGGCCAGCCGCGCGGTGCGAGGAAGAGCGCGATCCACAGGCCGACGAATTCGTCCCAGACGAACACCGAGGGATCGGCGATGCGGGTCCGCGCGACCAGCCAGTTTCCCGCGCCCACGCCAAGCGCGAAGGCCAGCGCGAGCACCAGCAGGTAGGCGCGCGCATCCAGCGACTGCAGCCCGAACCACCACGGCAGCAAGGCCGCCAGCGACCCGAAGGTGCCCGGCGCGCGCGGCGCCAGCCCGCTGCCGAAGCCGGTGCCGATCCAGCCGAGCGGGTGGCGCAGCAAATTGCGTGCGTTGGAGGGCGCCTGGTTCATGCGCGCGCCAAGCTCACGGGAGCATCGCGGCGAACTGGTCGTAGCCGGCGCGCGCCAGTTCGAAGCGCTCGCCATCGGGCTGGAGCAGTTCCAGGCCCGCGTCGCGGGTGATGCGCCCGACGACGGTGGCGCCCACCTCGCACGACGCGAGCGCGCGTTCGATGGCCAGCGCCTGCGCGGCCGGCGCGGTGAAGCAGAGTTCGTAGTCGTCGCCGCCGGCCAGTTGCAGGGCCCAGCGCGTGGCGTCGTCGGGAAAGTGCTCGGCGAGCGTGCGCGAGGTCGGCAGGCGGCCGAGGTCGAGCTGGGCGCCGACGCCGCTGCGCGCCAGCACGTGTCCGAGATCGGCCGCGAGCCCGTCGCTCAGGTCGATGGCGGCGCTGGCGAGGTCGCGCAACGCGAGGCCGATGTCGACCCGCGGCGTAGGCCGGTCGAGCCGGTAGCGCAGCTTGGCCGACTGCAGCCCGCCGCCCTGCCACTGGCGCAGGCCGCCGGCGGCGTCGCCCACGGTGCCGGTGACCCAGATGTCCTCGTTCACGCCGGCGCCGTCGCGGCGCAGGGCCGTGCCCGCGGGCAGCAGGCCATGCACGGTGAGCGTGACCGACAGCGGGCCACGCGTGGTGTCGCCGCCGACCAGCGCGACGCCGTGCGCCTCGGCAAGCTCGCAGAAGCCATCGAGGAAGCCATCCAGCCAGTCGCTGTCGGGTTCGGGCAGGGTCAGCGCAAGCGTGGCCCACGCAGGTTGCGCGCCCATCGCGGCCAGGTCGCTGAGGTTGACCGCGAGGGCCTTCCAGCCGATGTCGGCCGGCGCGGTATCGTCGGGAAAATGCCGGCCGGCGACCAGGGTGTCGCAGCTGATCGCCAGCTCCATGCCCGCGGGCGGGCGCAGGATCGCGGCGTCGTCACCGATGCCAAGCAGCACGTCGTCGCGCTTGCCGGCACGGGCGCGGATGCGTTCGATCAATGCGAATTCGGCGGTGGGGGTTGCGCGGTCCATGGTGCGCGGGCGCGGGCGCGTGGAGCGGGCCGCGGCTAGCGGCGGGCGCCCTGGATTTCGGCGGCGCGCCATTCCAGTGCAGCGCGGTCGAGCACGCCGTTGACGTAGGTATGGCCCTGCTCTGCGCCGAAGCGCTTGGTGGTCTCGATCGCTTCATTGATCACCACGCGATACGGCACGTCGGGCCGGTACGCCAGCTCGAAGGCGGCGATGCGCAGCACGGCGCGTTCGATCGGGTCCACCTGGGCCATGGTGCGGTCGATGTAGCGCGACAGCACGGCATCGAGCTCCGCGTGATGCGCCACCACCCCGCGCACCAGGGCCTCGAAGTACTCGAGGTCGGCGATGTCCATGTCCTGCTCGGCGCGGAACTGCTCGATCACCTTGTCCACCGGCGAGTCGGAAAGTTGCCAGGCATACAGCGCCTGCAGGGCGCGGCGGCGCGCGCGCGAGCGCGCGGCGGGATCGATGCCGTCGTTGCGGTGCGGCTTCATGCGCGGCCCGCGCCGAGGACGTGCAGGAGGTCGGCCATCTCGAGCGCGGCCAGCGCGGCTTCCTCGCCCTTGTTGCCGTGCACGCCGCCGGCGCGGGCCTGGGCGTCGGCATGCTGCTCGACCGCCAGCACGCCATTGCCGATCGGCAGGCCGTGGTCGAGCGAGACCTGCATCAGGCCGCGGGCGCATTCGTCTGAGACCATCTCGTAGTGCCGGGTGTCGCCACGCACCACGCAGCCCAGGGCCACCGCGGCCTGGTGCCGGCCGCCCGTGGCGATCGCGCGGGCGGCGAGCGGCAACTCGAGCGCGCCGGGGACACGGACCAGGTCGATCGCCGCGTCGTCCACGCCATGCGCGAGCAGCGCGGCGCGCGCGCCATCCACCAGCGCATCGGTGATGCGCGGGTTCCAGCGGCTGGCGAGGATGGCGTAGCGGGCGCCCGGCAGGGGCCGTGGCGCGCCTTCGATCTGGTGCATGGCAGGCAGGATGGCGACGGAGGGACAGTCTATCAGGCCGGCCCGGGCGACCCGGCCGCGGGAACGCAAGCGGCGGACACATAGTCCACGACCTCCAGCCCGAAGCCGGCCAGGCCGACCTGGCGGCGCGGCGTGCCGAGCACGCGCAGCTTGCCCAAGCCGAGGTCGGCCAGGATCTGCGCCCCGGCGCCGTTGCGTCGCCACTCGGCGACGCCGGGCGGCGTTTCGATCGTGCTTTCGGTGACCCTGGCCAGCAGCTGCGCCGGCGGCAAGGTCTCCGACAACACCACCACGACGCCGCAACCGGCGGCAGCAACCGCGGACATCGCCTCGCCCACGCCGATGCCGAAGTCGGCGCGGCGCCAGCGCAGCGCGTCGGCCAGCGGATTCTTCACGTGCACGCGCACCAGGGTCGGTGTCTCGCGCGTGGGCGCGCCGCGCACCAGGGCGAAGTGCAACTCGCCGCTGAGCTGGTCGCGGTAGGTATGCAGGACGAATGGGCCCGCGTCGGTGGCGATCCCGCGCTGGTCCACGCGCTCGACCGTGTGCTCGTGCGCCAGGCGGTGCCGGATCAGGTCCTCGATCGAACCAATTCGAAGGCCGTGGTGCGCTGCGAATCTCTCCAGTGCAGGCCGCCGCGCCATGCCGCCATCGGCATCGAGGATCTCCACCAGCACGCCGGCGGGCTCCAGTCCGGCCAGGCGCGCCAGGTCGCTGGCCGCCTCGGTGTGGCCGGCGCGGGCCAGCACGCCGCCCGGCTGCGCCGCGAGGGGAAAGATGTGGCCGGGCTGGGTCAGGTCAGTCGCGCGCGCGCCGGGCCGCACGGCGGCCTGGATCGTGCGCGCGCGATCCGCCGCGGAAATGCCGGTGGTGACGCCTTCGGCCGCCTCGATGCTGACGGTGAAATTGGTCCGGTAAGGCGAGCGGTTGTCCGCCACCATCGGCGGCAGCGCGAGCTGGCGACAGCGCTCCTCGGTCAGCGACAGGCAGACCAGTCCGCGCGCATGCGTCACCATGAAGTTGACGTCGGCCGGCCGCACCTTCTCGGCGGCCATGATCAGGTCGCCTTCGTTCTCGCGGCCTTCGTCGTCCACGATAACGACCATGCGGCCGGCGCGGATGTCCTCGAGCAGTTCGGGAATGGTCGCGAAACTCATCGCACGCCGCTCACGGCGCGAAACTCGCGAGTCGCTCGGCGTAGCGGGCGAGCTGGTCCACTTCGAGGTTCATGCCCTGCCCCTGTCTTGCGTTGGCGAAACTGGTGTGGCGGATGGTGTGCGGGATGAGATTGACCTCGAAGCCGGCGTGGTCGGCGGCGTTGACCGTGAGGCTGACGCCATCCACGCAGATCGAACCCTTGGCGGCGACGTAGCGCAGCAGCGGCCGCGGCGCGGCGATGCGCCAGCGTTGCGAGCGGCCGTCGGGCAGGAGGGACTGCAGCGTGCCGACCCCGTCGACATGCCCGGACACCAGGTGCCCGCCCAGGCGCGTGGTCGGCAACAGGGCGCGCTCCAGGTTGAGCTGGGCGCCGACCGGCAAGGCGCCGAGCGTGGTGAGCGACAGCGTTTCGTTCGACACGTCCACCTCGAATCCCAGCGCATCGAAGGCCACCACGGTCAGGCAGACGCCAGAGACCGCGATGCTCTCGCCGAGCGCCAGCGGCTCGCCCGCCAGCGGCGCGCCCAGCGCGATGCGCAAGCGGCTGTCCCCGCCCCGCGGCGCTGTGGACGCCAGCGATCCGACCGCTTCGACCAGGCCGGTGAACATCAGGCGCGCACCGGACGCAACAACAGGCGCAGGTCGGGACCGACCTGGCGCTGGTCCACCACGTCGAAGCCGATGCGGTCGGCCATCAGGTTGATTCCCAACCCGGAAAAAAGGGGCCGGCCCTTGTCGCCCAACAGGACGGGTGCGACATAGAGCAACAGTTCATCGACGAGTCCGTCCCGCAACAGCGCCCCGCACAGGGTCGCGCCGGCCTCCACCTGCACCTCGTTGATGTCGCGCTGCGCCAGCTGCGACAACATCGCGTGCAGGTCCAGGCCGTCGCCGTCGCGCGGCACGGCGAAGGCGCTGATCTCGTCGGCATAGCCGGGGATCATGTCCAGGGCGTGCACGGCCAGTGTGCGCGCCGCGCCGTCGAACACCCGGTGCCGGGCGCCAAGCCGGCCGCGGGTGTCGAGCACCACGCGCAGTGGCGGCGCCAGCGGTTGGCCATCGGGCAGGCGCGCGGTCAGTTGCGGATCGTCGGCCAGCACGGTGCCGCTGCCGGTCAGCAGGGCACTGCTGCGGGCGCGCCACTGCTGCACGTCGGCGCGCGCGGCGCGCGAGGTGATCCATTTCGATTCACCGCTGGCCATGCCGGTGCGGCCGTCCAGGCTGGCCGCGAGCTTGACCCGCACCCAGGGCCGGCCGCGCTCGATGCGCGAGAAGAAGCCGCGGTTGAGCTCGCGCGCCGCGGCCTCCATCAGGCCCGTTTCCGTGACCACGCCGGCCGCCATCAGCTTGCGGAAACCCTCGCCGTCCACCGGCGCGTAGGGATCGCGGCACGCGGCGACCACCCGGGCGATGCCGGCCGCGACCAGGGCATCGGCGCAGGGCGGCGTGCGGCCCATGTGCGCGCAGGGCTCCAGCGTGACGTAGGCGGTGGCGCCGCGCGCCCTGGTGCCGGCGGCCTGCAGGGCATGGGCCTCGGCGTGCGGCTCGCCGGCGCGCAGGTGGAAGCCCTCGCCGACGATCTTGTCCTTGCGCGCGATCACGCAACCGACCATCGGATTGGGCTTGGTGCTGCAGGCGCCGCGTTCGGCCAGCTGCAGGGCGCGGGCCATCATCGCGTGGTCGGTGGCGGTCCAGGTGGGCATGGCGATCAGGCCAGGCCCGTGGACGTCGTCGCCGCAGCGGCGCCACTCGACGCGGGGCGCGCCTCGGCGGTCGGCGCAATGCGCATCAGGTCGACCGGCGTGCCCTTGAGCGTCGTGCGCACCACGTGCGCCCAGCCCAGGCGCTCGTAGAAGCCGCGCTGCCCGGGCGTGAACAGGAACAGTTCCGGGATCCCAATGTCACTTGCCAGCGCAACGGCGGCGCGCACCAGCATCGCGCCCAGGCCGCGGCCGCGGGCGTCCGGGCGCACGAACAGGCTGGCGAGCCATGGGCTGCCCTCGTCAGCGAATTCCGGCGCGTCCTCCAGCACCAGGCTCACCGATCCGAGCAGCGCTGCCCCCTCGTGCAATACCAGGGTCGTGGGCAAGGTTCGGCGCGTGGCGTGTTCTTCGAGTTCGGCGCGGCCGACTTCGAGTGTCCACTCGGAATACAGGTGGCCCCACTCGTCGTGGTGCCAGGAGGCGAGCGTCGGGATCGCCTCGCGATGCGCGTCCAGGAACCCGATGCGCATCTTCAGCGCTTGCTGCCGCGGACCGGCTCGCCCAGCAGGGGCAGTTGTTCCGTGGACAGGCCCGGCAGGTCGCGCTCGAGCCGCTCGATCTCCTCGCGGAAATCGGCCACGTCCTCGAAGCGCCGGTACACCGAGGCGAAGCGCACGTAGGCGACCTGGTCGAGCTTCTTCAACTCGTCCATCACGAACACGCCCAGGCGGCGCGAGGGCAGCTCGCGTTCGCCGGTCATGCGCAGGGCGTGGATGACGCCGCGCACGGCGGCATCCACCTGCTCCACGGTGACCGGGCGCTTCTGCAGCGCGCGCTCGAAACCGGTGCGTAGCTTACGATCGTCGAAGGCCTCGCGCCGGCCGTCGCTCTTGATCAGCGCCGGCAGCTTGAGCTCGGCCGTCTCGAAGGTGTTGAAGCGCTCGCTGCAGGCCTCGCACTCGCGCCGGCGGCGGATGGTGCTGCCATCCTCACTGACGCGCGAGTCGATCACGCGGGTGTCTTCGTGCTGGCAGAACGGGCAGTGCATCCGGTCAGCCGTACACCGGGAACTTGCGGCACTGGATGGTGACATTGCCGCGCACGCCGGCGATCACGTTCTCGTCGGCCGGATTGTCGAGGACATCGCACATCCACTCCGCCAGTGCCACGCAATCGGGCTCGAGGTAGCCGCGCGTGGTCACCGCCGGGGTGCCGATGCGCAGGCCCGAGGTGACGAAGGGCGAGCGCGGGTCGCCCGGCACGGCATTCTTGTTCACCGTGATGTGCGCCCGGCCGAGCGCGGCCTCGGCATCCTTGCCCGTGGTCTCGCGGCCAATCAGGTCGATCAGCATCAGGTGGTTCTCGGTGCCGCCGGAGACGATCTTGTAGCCGCGGCCCATCAGGGTCTTGGCCATCGCCTGCGCGTTCTTCACCACCTGCGCCTGGTAGGTCTTGAAGCCCGGCTCCAGCGCTTCCTTGAAGGCCACGGCCTTGGCCGCGATCACGTGCATCAGCGGGCCGCCCTGGATACCCGGGAAGACGATGCTCTGCAGTTTCTTCACCAGCTCCTCGGATGGGTTGGACGCCAGCACGATGCCGCCGCGCGGGCCGCGCAGGGTCTTGTGCGTGGTGGAGGTGACGATGTGCGCGTGCGGCAGCGGGCTGGGGTACACGCCGGCGGCGACGAGGCCGGCGACATGCGCCATGTCCACGAACAGCAGCGCGCCGACGCCATCGGCAATCGCGCGCATGCGCGCCCAGTCCACCACCTGCGAGTAGGCGCTGAAGCCCGCCACCAGCATCTTCGGCTGGTGTTCCCGCGCAAGGCGCTCGACCTCGGCATAGTCGATCAGGCCATGTTCGTCCACGCCGTACTGCGCCGCGTCGAACAACTTGCCGCTGATGTTGACCTTGGCGCCATGGGTCAGGTGGCCGCCATGCGCCAGCGACATGCCGAGGATCCGGTCGCCCGGCTTGAGCAGCGCCATGTACACGGCCTGGTTGGCCTGCGAGCCCGAATGCGGCTGGACATTTGCATAGTCGCAGGCGAACAGCTCTTTCGCCCGGTCAATGGCCAACGCCTCGGCGATGTCCACGAACTCGCAGCCGCCGTAGTAGCGCTTGCCCGGATACCCTTCGGCGTACTTGTTGGTCAGCACGCTGCCCTGCGCCTCGAGCACGCGCGGGCTGCAGTAATTCTCCGAGGCGATCAGCTCGACGTGGTCTTCCTGCCGCTGGCGCTCGTTGGCGATGGCCTCGGCGAGGACGGGATCGTAACCGGCAATGCGCATGTCGCTGGCAAACATCGGGGCCTCGGGGGTGCGAACCAGTCGGAAATTGTAGCCCCGGCAGGTGTTTAGGGCCAATGAAGGTGGCGCGGACTGGGCGGAACGGGGATAATTGGCGGATTCCAGCCACCGGGAACGTGGGAGCGGCTTCAGCCGCGATCCCCTGCCCAGTCGCGGCTGAAGCCGCTCCAACAGAGGTTCCCCATGCAATACATCTACACCATGATCGGCGTCAGCAAGATCGTGCCGCCGAAGCGCGAGATCATCAAGGATATCTCGCTGAGCTTCTATCCCGGGGCCAAGATCGGCCTGCTCGGCCTGAACGGCTCGGGCAAGTCCACGGTGCTGCGGATCATGGCCGGCGTGGACACCGACTTCCAGGGCGAGGCGCGCCCGCAGCCCGGCATCAAGGTCGGCTACCTGGAACAGGAGCCGCGCCTCAACCCGGAGCACACCGTGCGCCAGGCAGTCGAGGAAGGCGTCGGCGACCTGCTCCACGCCCAGGCCCTGCTCGATGCGGTGTACGCGGCCTATGCCGAGGAAGATGCGGATTTCGACAAGCTCGCCAGCGAACAGGCGCGCCTGGAGGCCATCCTCGCCACCAGCGACGCGGACACGCTCGAACTGCAGCTGGAGATCGCCGCCGACGCCCTGCGCCTGCCGCCCTGGGACGCGATCTGCGGCAAGCTGTCCGGCGGCGAGAAGCGCCGCGTGGCGCTGTGCCGCCTGCTGCTGAGCAAGCCGGACATGCTGCTGCTCGACGAACCCACCAACCACCTGGACGCGGAATCGGTGGAGTGGCTGGAACAGTTCCTCACCCGCTTCCCGGGCACCGTGGTGGCCGTCACCCACGACCGCTACTTCCTCGACAACGCCGCCGAGTGGATCCTCGAGCTCGACCGCGGCCGCGGCATCCCCTGGAAGGGCAACTACAGCGACTGGCTGACCCAGAAGACCGAGCGCCTCAAGCAGGAAGACTCGCAGGAGCGCGGCCGGCAGAAGGCGCTGCAGAAGGAACTGGAGTGGTCGCGGCAGAACGCCAAGGGCGGCCGCAGCAAGGGCAAGGCGCGCCTGCAGCGGCTCGAGGACCTGCAGTCGGTCGAATACCAGCGCCGCAACGAGACCAACGAGCTGTTCATCCCGCCCGGCGAGCGCCTTGGCGACCGCATCATCGAGTTCAAGAACGTCACCAAGAGCTTCGGCGACCGGCTGCTGATCGACGACCTCACCTTGACGATCCCGCCCGGCGCGATCGTCGGCATCATCGGCCCCAACGGCGCGGGCAAGTCGACGCTGTTCAAGATGATCACCGGCGCGGAAAAACCCGACAAGGGCGAGGTCAACATCGGGCACACGGTGAAGATCGCCTACGTGGACCAGAGCCGCGACGCGCTGGAGGCCGACAAGAACGTCTGGCAAGCGGTATCAGGCGGCTCGGACATCATCACCATCGGCAAGGTGGAGATCCAGTCGCGCGCCTACATCGGCCGCTTCAACTTCAAGGGCGGCGACCAGCAGAAGCTGGTCGGCACGCTGTCCGGCGGCGAGCGCGGCCGCCTGCACATGGCCAAGACCCTGCTGCAGGGCGGCAACGTGCTGCTGCTCGACGAACCGTCCAACGACCTGGACATCGAGACGCTGCGCGCGCTGGAAGACGCGCTGCTCGAGTTCCCCGGCGTCACCCTGGTCATTTCCCATGACCGCTGGTTCCTGGACCGCATCGCCACGCACATCCTCGCCTTCGAGGGCGACTCGCACGTGGAGTTCTACCCGGGCAACTACCGCGAATACGAGGAAGACAAGCGCCGCCGCCTGGGCGAGGAAGGCGCCAAGCCGCATCGCCTGCGCTACAAGGCGCTGAAATAGTGGTGCGCGCCGCCGCCCTGCTCGTAGGCATCGGCCTGCTGGCGGGTTGCGACGGCGGCCTTGAAATCAACGGGCTCGTGCTGGACGGCGATGGCGCATCCGAAACCCGGATCTGCGCATATCAAGACAACGCACTACCAGTTGAATGACCAGCCAAACATGACACTTCGGCTCGATCCCCTACTCGGTGCCGCGACACCGGCTCGTTCTCCGGAGACATCAGAATGACCGCGTTCATGGAAACCCTGCGCACGCGCTGGACAGACGCCAATACGCTGGTGTGTGTCGGACTCGACCCGGAGCCGGCGAAATTCCCGTCACACCTGCAGGGCGACCCCGACGCCGTCTTCAGCTTCTTGCGCGACATCGTCGACGCGACCGCCGACCTTGCCTGCGCCTTCAAGCCGCAGATCGCTCACTTCGCCGCGCTCGGCGCGGAACTGACGCTGGCGCGGCTGATCAAGCACATCCACGACGCGCACCCCGGCGTGCCGGTGATCCTCGACGCCAAGCGCGGCGACATCGGCAGTACCGCGGAGCGCTACGCGGTGGAAGCCTTCGATCGCTACGATGCCGACGCGGTCACGCTCAACCCCTACCTGGGCCGCGACTCGGTGCAGCCCTTCCTGGACCGGGCGGACAAGGGCGTGATCCTGCTGTGCCGCACCTCCAACCCGGGCGCGAAGGATTTCCAGGACCTCGACTGCGGCGGCCGCCCGCTCTACCAGCGGGTGGCTGAAACGATCGCCGGCGACTGGAACGGCAATGGCAACTGCCTGCTGGTGGTCGGCGCGACCTGGCCGCAGGAACTGGCTTCGGTGCGCTCGCTGGTCGGCGACATGCCCTTCCTGGTGCCGGGCATCGGCGCGCAGGGCGGCGATGTCGCGGCGGTGCTGGCCAGCGGCAAGTCTGCCGACGGCGCCGGCCTGGTGATCAGCTCCTCACGCGCCATCCTGTACGCCGGCGATGGCGAAGGCTTCGCGGACGCCTCGCGCGCCGCGGCGCTGGACCTGCGCGACGAGATCAACCGATACCGCTGACGTGGGAGCGGCTTGACCGCTCCTACAAAGGCTTGGCGAGCGCGCGCGCCGCAGCGGCGACGAAATGCCCCCACAGGCCCAGCCACAACATGGGCCGTTCCAGCGCCGGAGTGTCTGCGGCCTCGAACTTGTGGAAATAACGCCACAGGCTGGCGTGCTTCTGCCACTCCACCCACACCGGCCGCGCGCGGCTCGACACGCCGCCCACGTGCACCACGGTGATGTCGTTGGCCACAAGCACCTCGTAGCCCGCGTCGCGGGTACGCCGGCACAGGTCCAGGTCCTCGACATGCAGGCGGAAGCCCTCGTCGAAGCCGCCCAGCTGCAGGAACAGGCCGAGCGGCAACATCATCAGCGCGCCCGATACGGCCTCCACCTGCTGCAGGTCGGCCTTCGGGTCGCGGCCCAGGTACATGTCGTCGCGCCGGCCGCGCTGGCGCAGCAGTTCGCGCAGCGAAGGATCGCGGCGGCGCGTGGATGGCTCGGCAACGCCCTGCTCGTCCACCATGTCCACGCCAAGCAAGCCGGCGCCGGCGCGACCCACTCCGTGCCGGACCAGGCGATCCATGGCCTCGCCGGGCACATAGCAGTCCGGATTGACGAAGCAGACCCAGGGCGTGGCCAGGGCGCTGGCGCCCTGGTTGCAGGCGGCGGCAAAACCGCGGTTCTCCGCATTGCGCACCAACGTGATGCGATCGTGCTGGTGCGCCATGTCGGCGACCAGGTCGGCGGTGCCATCGCCCGATGCGTTGTCCACCACCAGGATGCGCACCACGCAGTCGGACGACAGCAACAGCTCCAGGCAATGGCGGATGGTGCGCGCCGATGCGAAGCTGACCACCACCACGCCCACGTCGGTGGCATGTTGCAGCCGCCCCGTGCCGATCGGCCGGCCCTGGAAACTGTGTCGCGACTCGGCCGTATTCATGCGAACAGGTCGCGTTGCGGGCCGGCTGCCGCGAGGTCGGCGACGCGCGCCTGCAAGCTTTCGCGCAGGCCGCGCAGGGGATCGTCGAGGAAGCAGCGGGCGATGCGCTCCTGCTGGTCGGGCCAGCGCGCATGCAGGCGGCCGCGGTCGCCGGCCGAGGCCGGATCGCGCAGCAGTTCCGCGTCCTGGCGCCCGACATAGGCGGTCGGGCACAGCGCGTGCCGCCAGCCAAGCGCGGCAGCGCGCCGGCACAGGTCGTCGAAGCCCGCCGGGCCGCGGAAGCTGCCCGCATCCATGCCGCCCACCGCCGCAAGCGCTGCGCGTCGCAGCCACAGGCAGGCGCCGCTGGCCGGTGGGATGTCCACCGGGCCGACATCGCGCAAGCCGGCGGCGGCCACCGCGATGGTGTCCGGATCAGCCAGCGGATTGGGTTCGCGCAGGCTGGGAAAGGCGGTGAGTTCGTCGCGGTTGGACCAAGGCACCAGCGACGCCACGTCACGCGCGCGCTCTGCGCAAGCGGCAAGCGCCTCCAGCCAACCCGACCCTGGTATCGCATCCGCGCTCAAGACGACAACATCCCGAACATCCGTTGAATCTACCTCGAGCACTGCCTGCAAGGCATGCACTTCACCTGCGCGAACCGGTTGCCGCCGATACGCCGCATCCAGCGAACTGCGCCCACACCAGCCGCGGGCCAGCGGTTCGACCTGCGGATCGGTCGAGCCATCGTCCACGATGCGCACCACGCTGCCCGCTGGCAGCGTGCGGTCGAGCGCGGCAAGGCAGGCATCCAGGGCCGGCAAGGCATTGAAGACCGGGAGCACGACGATCGGAAGCGCCGCGCGCGGCATCAGGGCTTCTTGGACCCGCCCTTGCGCAGAGGTTCCAGCCCACGGAAGCGCTCGCCGTACTCATCGGAGAAGCGGCGCGCCTCGTTCGGGTCGCGGATCACGGTCGGCGTGATCAGCACCAGCACTTCCTGGCGGTTCTCGTGCTTGTCCTGCATGCCGAACAAGCCGCCGATGAGCGGGATCCGGCTCAGGTAGGGAATGCCCGAGGAACCATGGCCCTGGTCGGTCTTGATCAGCCCGGCCAGCGCGATGGTCTCGCCGCTCTGCACCGCAACCTCGGTGTGCAGCTTGTTGTTGTCCACGCTGACGTTGCCGCCGATCACCGGCCCGGTCACGCTCGGCGAGCTGACGTCCTGGGTGATCTCCATGAACACCATGCCGTTGCTGCTGATCCGCGGCTTGACCTTGAGGCTGACGCCGGTCTGGCGGAACTGCACCTGGCTGTAGGTATTTTCGTTGCTGCTGTTGCCGGTGTTGTTGAGGATGGTGCTGGCGACCGGGATCTGCTGGCCGGAGCTGAAGTCGGCGGTGACGTTGTTGCGCACGAGCACCGATGGAGCCGACAGGATGCGCACGTCGGAGACCGCGTCCAGGGTGCTGACGATCGCCTGCGCGCTCGGGCCCAGGAAGGTGAACGCGGCGCCATTGGGACCGGGGCGGATGCTGGTGCCGGCATTGCGCCAGTCGTTGATCGTGTCGGTCGTCGCCCGGGTTGCGGCGTCGATGGCATTGCCGAAGAACCAGCTCACGCCGTAGCTGAGCGCGCCCTGCAGTTTCACCTCCACCACCTGGGCTTCGATGTGCACCTGCAGCGGCATGGTGTCGAGCTGGTCGATCGCGCGCCGGATCGATTCCCACTGCACCGGGCTGGCCCGGACCAGCAGAGAATTGCTCTCCTCGACCGCGCTCACGCCGACTTCGCCGTTGCCGACGGTAAGGGTCTGGTTGCTGTTGCCGCCGGCGCCCGACGTCGGTGTCGCCGGCAGCGGCGCTTCGGCCGCCGGCATGTCGGTGGTGCGCACTTCCACCGGCTCCAGGCCCGGCATTAGCGAGGGCGCGCTGGTGCGCGTCGTGCTGGAATTGCCATACACATTGCCCAGTTGCTCGGCCAGGTCGGTCGCCTTGACGTACTTGACCTCGTATACGTACAGGCGCGCGCCGTCGCCGCCCGCGTCCATGCGCTCGATCCAGCTCTGCACCTCGTTGAGGTAGCGCGCCTGCGGGGTGATCACCATCACCGCGTTCTGCCCGTCCAGCGGCATGAAGCGGAACATGCCCGCGAGCGGGGTCTTGCCGCCTTCGCCGAACACCTTTTCCAGCTCGGACACGACCTTGCTGGCCTGCGCCGATTGCAGCGTGTACACGCCCACCGACATGCCCGCCAGCCAGTCCACGTCGAAGATCTCGACCGTCCGCAGGTAGTTCTGCAGTTCGGCACGGGTGCCCGCGAGCACGATGAGGTTGCGCGAATTGTCCACCTGCACCACCGCGCCAGCGCGCGCGTAGGGCTTGAGCAGCTTTTCCATTTCGGTGGCGGCGATGAACTTCAGCGGCACCGCCCGGACTTCGTACCCGCGGGCACTGGACGCCGATCCGGTGCGCGGCGAGAGGTTGCCCGGCACGGCCTGGTCGGAGGGCACGATGTTCCAGCGACCGTCGCTCCAGATCGCACGCGCATTGTTCCAGCCAAGCACCATCTCCAGCAGCGAGAAGGCCTGCGACTGGCTGACCGCGCGCGGGGTTGCCATGGTGACCGTGCCCTGCACCCCCGGCGCGATCACGTAGTTCTGCTGCAGCAGGTCGCCCAGGATGGCCTTGACCACGGCGTGCAGCGACTCGCCCTCGAAGTTGAAGGTCGCTTCGCCGCTGCCGCCGAAACTCGGCGGCGGCTGCGCGGCGGCGCGCATGTTGATGACCTGGCCGGTGCCGCGGCTGATCTGCGGCGCTTCGCGCGGCGCCTTGGCCCCGCCGTTGCCGATGCCGACTTCGCCATTCGCCGTGCCGGAAGCGGCCGGCGAGTAGCTGGGCAAGGGCTCGCTGCTGCGCTTGATCACCGGCGCGGCCGGCGTGACGCAGCCCGCCAGGAAAACCAGCAGGCCCAGGGGAAGCAGCACGGTATTGCGGAAGGACAGGGTCATCGGCTCGATCTTCTTCGATTGCATCGGTCTTGTTTCATCGTTCCTGGGATCCGGACGCGCCGGCTTCCGCGCGCATCTGCGCACGGCGGGCCTCGATGCGGCGGCGGATGGCTTCGATCTGTGCGTCCTGGCTGGAAGGCGGCGGCTGGGTCTGCGGCGCGGGCGCCGGCACGGACGAGCCAGGCCGGACGCTGCTGCTGGCGATCGGCGGACGCGGTACCGCCGGCTGTGCGATCGAGGCCGGCGCCTGGCCGCTGCCCTGGTCCCCGCCGTCGACGCGCGCTGGCCCGTTGGCACCCGCGGATGCGCCAGCCGGCGCGACGCCGCCAGCCACCACGCCGAGCGCGGTCGGCGGCAGGCCGCCCTGCCCGTCGTAGACGCGCAGGTCGAGCCTGCGCTCGCCGCCGGGCCCGTCGAGCACCGCCAGTCGCGGCTCCAGCCGGGCGAGTCGCCAGTTGCTGCCGGCAATCGTCTCGCCCACGCGCACGCGTGACGACGTCGCGTCCTTGGCACCGGTCAGGATGGCCATCCGAAGTTGCGGCGTAATCAGCACGCTGGTGAGGATGACGTCGAGTTCGTCGCTGCCGCCCTCGGTGGCGGGCGCCAGGCTCGGCCGGCGATCGGCGTTGAGCAGTGGCCGCTGGCCGACCTCGGCGTAATTGGCCAGGGGCCCGAGCCGCGAGGGCGTCGCCATCAACGCAAGCTTTGGAATCGGCGGCGGCTGCGCCAGGGTGCCGGAATCGGCCACGCGAGCGCCGAGGCCGGCGATTGCAAGCAGGAGCACGCAGGCCGCCCACAGGCAAACCGCGCCCAGCAGCAGGCTGGCCGGGCGCAAGGTGTCAGCCACGATGCCCGGCTCCCGGCGGTGCGGCACGGAGATAACCGTACAGGTCGAAGCTCACGTCGAGGCCAACCGAGGTGTCGGTGGCATTGACCAGGTAGCTGCGACGCGACAGCAGGTCGAGGTTGTCGATGAACAGCTGCGGGCTGCCGCCCTCGAGCGCGTGCAGCACGGCGGCCAGCTCGGTCATGCCGCAGCGCAGGCGCACCTGCACCAGCACGCGCTGGTAGCGGTCCTGCGAGGGCGCGTCGGTTGGCGTCTGCGCGGTGATCTGGCAGGCGTTGGGATTGGGGCTGGCGGCGGACACCACCTGCTGCAGGCGCTGCACCAGGCCGGCGCTGGCAAGCTCGCGGCTGGCCTCGGGCAGGAAGCCGGGATTGCCGGCCTCGAACCGGCGCACCTGCGCCAGGCGACGTTCGATCTCCGGCCGCTGCGCCACTTCGGACTGCAACTGCCGCTCTTCGTCGCGCAGGCTCACGATGTCGTCGCCCAGCTGCAACATCGGCGCGGTGAACCACCAGTGCACCAGCACGATGTAGCCGATCGCGATCGCGAGCAGCAGGCCGCCCAGCACGCGCGTGCGGTCAGCGGCCAGCGGCGGCATCGTCGGCCTCCTTTTCCTTGTCGCTGCCGGCAACCACCGCGGTCAGGGTGAAGCGCTCCTTGCCCGTGCGCGGATCGGTCTGCACCGACCCGGTCAGCGTCGGCCGGCGGATCAGCGGCGAACCCTGCAGCAGGCCGACCAGGGCCGAGGCCTGCTGGCTCTGTCCGATCAACACCAGGCTGCCGTCGGCGATCGTCAGTTTTTCCAGCGACGTGCTGTCGGGAATCCGCCGGGTCAGGTCGGTGAGCATCTCCAGCATGGTCGGCTGCCCGCTGCGCTTGCGCGCCAGGAAGCTGGTGGACTCCACCGACGCCTTGAGGCCATTGCGCAGGCGACGCACCTCCATGGCCTGGGCCCGGCTTGCAGCGACGCGCGCGTCGGCGGCGTCGTGCGCCGCCTGGCGATTGTCGAGCGCCAGCCACATGGCCGAGAACAACGCGAGTACCGTCGCCAGCGCGAGCCAGCGGTTGAGCTGGCGCGCGCGATCGCGGCGCGCCGCGCGTCCGGGCAGGGGCAACAGGTTGACGCCCAGGCGATGGCCGGCCGCGTCCAGCGCATCCACCCCGGCCAGGCCGGCGGCGAGCGGACCCAGGCTAGCCAGCGCCGCGGCCAGCCGCGCCGTCGGCAGCACGACCAGTTCGACTTTCAGTTGCCGGCTGGCGGGATCGCGCGCGAGCACGCGCGGTTCATAGCTGACCTGGTCGGGCGTGAACGGCGTCTGCCGGTCGATCTCGTGCAGCATCACTTCGCGCAGGCGCGGCTCAGCCGAGGCCGGCACCGCGAGCACGGGGCGCAGCGTCTGGCCGGCGTCGAGCAGCAACCAGCGCGGCACGCTGCCGGCGCTTTCGTCCAGGCGCCGGCGCAACTGCTCGAGCAACTCGTCGTCACCCAGCGGAACCACGCCCAGTGCGGTGCTTTGGGAATCGTCAAGCGAATGCAGCTGCAACTGGCCCAGGTCCAGGCCGATCAGCAGGCGGCGGTCGCCGGCACCGAGCTGGCGCCGCAACGCCGCCGGCAGGACCGAGAGCACGGCTTCGCCGGCACGGCGCAGCCAGTCCGGCAAGGGACTGTCGAGATAGCGCAGGCGCAAGGGCTCGAACGCTCCGACCACGGTGTCGCTTGCAGGCATCAGTCCGATTCTCCCACGCGCCAGGACAGGGGCAAGTACATCTGGCCGGAGCCGCCACCCCCGCCGATGCGGATGGCAGCCTGGATCCGGACACGCGTGCCGTCCGCACGGGTGGCAAGGCTGGAAATACTATACGTGCCCGTTCCCTGCGCGGCGAGCGTGTCCAGCTGGCCGGGCAAGGGCGCGGGCTGGCCCGGAGCGCCCTGCCCGCGCTGCGCGAGCACCACGCCGACTTGCTCGGGCGTCATCCCCATCGCCTGCAGTACCGGCCGCGCGGCGAAATTCGGCGATGGCCGCGCCTGGCCGGTGTACACGGTGAGGTAGGGACGCACCCGATCGAACGTCGCTGAATCCATGCCCAGCACCTGGCGCAATTCCGACACGGTGTCGAACGGCCGGTCCTTGGCGCCGTAGGGAAGCCCGGCCTGGGCGTAGTCGCTGTCCTCGGCGCCGCCTTCGGCATTGACCAGGTTGTCGGTGTCGCGCCAGTCCATGATCGCGCCGGCCAGCGCGCGGGCGCGATCCGGATCCACCTGCAATGCCGCGAACAGGCCCGACAGCACGTCCAACGGCGCGGCGTTGAGATCGACCTTGGCCGACTCGTCGACCACGCGCACTTCCAGCTGGTGGCGGTCGAAGCTGAAGCGCTGCGGGCGCCCGTCGGGCAGCCAGCGCAGCCGCGGGTCGCTGCCCTGCAAGTGCATGGCGGCGACTTCGATGCCCGCCTCGGCCGCGTAGCGCGCGGCAGTCGAGCGCGCCAGGGTCCGGGCCTGCATGCCTTCGGTGCGCGCCGCGGTGGCGAATAGCGTGACCACGCCCGTGAGGATCACCACGACCCACAGCACGATCAGCAGCGCAGCGCCGCGCGCGTTTCGGGGCGCGTGCATCTACTGCTTTCCCAGGCCGAGGGTGCCGGGTGTCACGCCGGTGCCCAGGCGGGTGCCGGCAACGAACTCGGGCCAGCGGCGGTCGTCACTGAAGCGCACGCGCAGCCGCACCAGCGGAGGCAACTGCGCCGGCTGGGTCCAGCCGCCCCAGCCAGCGGGGTGGCCCTGCGCATCGAGGGTCTGCGCATCGAAGCTGGCCTCGGCAATGCCGTCCAGCAGCACCAGCGGGGGACGCTCGGCGGGCAGCGGTCCGTCAGGCGCCAGCATCCGGTCCTGGAACACCAGCTGTTCACCGCCCGGACCATCCACCAGTTCGAAGCTCTGCAGGTAGGGACCACCACGCGACAGGTAGCCCGGCATGCTCGCGACCAGCTCGAGCTTGCGCGGCGCCACGCGGAAAAACGTCGCCTCCCCGGTGTCGCCGTCGAATTCGAAGCCGATCGGCAGGGCCGCGGTGACCTGCGTGCGCAGGAATCCCTGCACCGCGCGCAGGCGCTCCTGCCGCTGCGAGGCGGTTTCGGCGCGCGCGGTCGCCTTGGTCGCGCCGCGCAGGATGCCGAAAGCCAGCGCCATGCCGACGGCCAGCAGGCTGGTGGCGAGCACGGCCTCGATGAGAGTGAAGCCGCGGCTGCGTTTCATTGCCGGCCCAGCACGATCTGGGTCGGCGCGCGTGCGCGCAGCGTGGCCAGGTGCAGTTGCTGCGTGGGCCGGTCGCCCCAGCGCACGTCCAGGGACACGCGGAACAGCTTGGGGGCGAGTGCGGGGTCCGTCGGGTTGGCCTGCGCCTGCGCCAGCGGATCGGGCGGCGCGGGCGCGGGGTCGGGCGCCTCGGCGATCTCCAGCCGGTAGCGATAACGTCCGCCGCCGAACTCGCCGTCGCGCGCCCCGGGCGCGATCGGCTCGAGCACGCCGACGCCGTCGAGCAGGCTTTGCGCGTACAGGCTGGCCTCGGTATCCGACCGCGAGCGCGACACCTGCCCCAGCCCACCGGACAGCATGCCCAGCAACAGGCCCGAGGCAGCGGCCAGGATCACGAAGGCGAGCAACACCTCGAGCAGGGTGAAGCCGCGTGCGGCTTTCATCCGGCGCTGCCCGTGCGGGTCATGCGCACTTCGCCGGTCAGCCATTCCACGTCGACCTGCCAGGCGGCGCGGCCGTGGCGGAACACGAAGCGCCCGCCGGTTGCCGCGCCTTCCGGGAAGAAGCGCACCACCGCCGACTGGTCGCCGGCCTGTTCGCTGCGCGCCGCGGTCGCGACCACGCTGACGCTGTCGGGCACCTGCCCGTGGTGGCGATCGGGTCCGTGCCATGCGCGCGTACGCGTGTCGAACACGAACACCTGCGGCCTGCCGCTGGAGATGGCGCGAGCCCGCGTATAGCGCAGCTGGGTGGCGACTTCCTTTGCCGCGCGACGTAATTGCTGACCGGGCAGGCTGCGCGAGACCACGGAGGCCGCCAGGGCAGTGACCGCCGCGAACAGGGCGATGACCACCACCATCTCCAGCAGCGTGAACCCGCGCGCGGCGCGCATGTCGTGGTCGCGGCGCGGGTCAGGGCGCCACGAGGTCCTTGTCGGCGCCGTCGCCGCCGGGCTTGCCGTCGGCGCCCAGGCTGCGCAGTTCGAAGGGGTTGTCGCCACTGGCCGCGGTGTAGGCGATGTCGTGGTGCCAGGGGTCCTTCAGGTCGGCTGCCTTCGCATACGGTCCCAGCCAGCCATCAGCGCCGCTGGGCGCGGCGATCAGCTGCTGCAGGGACTCGGGATAGCGGCCGACGTCGCTCTGGTACTGGTCCACCTCGTTGGCGAGGTTCTGCATCTGGGTCTTGGCCAGGTTCCACTGGGCGCGCTTCTGGTTGCTGATGATCTTGCCGCCGACCAGCGCGGCGATCGCGGCGATCAGGGCGATGACCGCGATCATCTCGATCAGGGTGAAGCCGCGCGCGCGGCGGGTGTTGCGATTGCGGGGCATGGTCTTCATCCAAGGTTTCCAGTCATGTCGTAGATCGGCAGCAGCACCGAGAGGATCACCGCGCCCACCACCGCGGTCATCACCAGGGTCAGTGCGGGCACCATCACCGCCAGCAGGCGGTCGATGGCGTTGCGGGTTTCGATGTCGAAGGTGTCGGCGACTTTCAGCAGCATCGTGTCGAGCTCCCCGGATTCCTCGCCGACCTGGATCATCTGCACCGCCAGCCGCGGGTAGAGTTTTTGCCGGCCCAGTGCATAGCCCAGGCCGGAGCCGGACTTCACCTCGGCCGTGGCCGCGTCGAGCGCGTTGGCCAGTACCCGGTTGGACAGGACGTTGCGGCTCAGGTTCAACGCGTTCATCAGCGGCACGCCGTTGCCGACCAGGGTGCCAAGCGTGCGCGTCAGCCGGGCCGTGTCCAGGCGCGCGACCAGGCTGCCGGTGAGTTTCCAGTCCAGCAGGCGCTGGTCCAGGCGCAGGCGCCAGGCGGGGTCGGCGAAGCGCCCATTGAGCCACCAGGCCAGCAGCAACGCCCCGGCCAGCAGCAAGGGCCAGCCCTGGCGGATGCCGGTGCTGGCCGCCAGCACGGCCTTGGTGTACCAGGCCAGGTCGGCGTCGAGGCTGGCGAACACCTCCTGGAACTGCGGCACCACGGCGGTGAGCAGGAACAGGATCGAGGCGCCGACCAGCACCACCAGGATCACCGGGTAGATCAGCGCGTTGACCACGCGACCGCGCAGTTCGCGACTGCGCTCAAGGTAGTCGGCAAGGCGGCGCAACGCGCTGTCCAGCCCGCCGCCCGATTCGCCGGCGCGGACCAGGTTCACGTACAGGCGCGAGAACAGGCCGTGCTGTTCCTCCAGCGCGGTGGACAGCGGCGCGCCGCCACGCACGGATTCGCGGATGCGCTCGACCACCTTGCGCGCCTCGGCGGTCTCCGGCAGTTCGAGCAGGATGCCGAGCGCGCGGTCCAGCGGCTGGCCCGCGGCGAGCAGGGTCGCCAGTTGCTGGGTGAACTGCAGGATCTGTTCGTTGCCCAGGGTCTTCTTGCGGCCGACGCTGGCCAGGCTGAAGCCCGCGCCACCCTCCTCCGCACGCCGCGCCTCGACCGGCAGGTAGCCCTGGTCCTGCAGCTTGACGATCACCTCGTCGGCGCTGGCGGCTTCCATCTGGCCGTCGAGCGCTTCGCCTGTGCTGGACAGGGCCTTGTAGCGGAACAGCGCCACCGGCTCAGGCTTCCTGCGTCACGCGCAGGACCTCTTCAATCGTCGTGATTCCCTGCATGGCCTTGACCAGGCCGTCCTCGTACATGGTGCGCATGCCGGCCGCGCGCGCGGCCTCTTCCAGCTCGGCCATGCCGGCGTGCTGCATCACCATGCGGCGCAGGGTGTCGTCCATGACCAAGAATTCCATGATCGTCCCGCGGCCGAGGTAGCCGGTGAGCGACAGCGGCGAGGGCTTCGGGCGCCACAGGTGGATGGTGCCTTCGGGCTGGAAGCGGCGCAGGCCGAATTCGGCCACGACCTCCGGCGGCGCCTCGTAGCGCTCGGCGTGGATTGGCTCCAGGCGGCGCACCAGGCGCTGGGCCAGGATGCCATTCACCGTGGACGTCAGCAGGTAGTCCTCCACGCCCATGTCCATCAGGCGGGTGATGCCGCCGGCGGAGTTGTTGGTGTGCAGGGTCGAGAGCACCAGGTGGCCGGTGAGCGCGGACTGGATGGCGATGCGCGAGGTCTCGATGTCGCGCATCTCGCCGATCATGATGATGTCGGGATCTTGCCGCACGATGGACCGGAGCGCGTGGGCGAAGTCCAGCCCGATCTGCGGCTTGACCTGGATCTGGTTGATGCCCTCGATCTGGTATTCGACCGGGTCCTCTACCGTGATGATCTTGACGTCCGGCGTGTTGAGCTGGTTCAGCGCCGCATACAGCGTGGTCGTCTTGCCCGAACCGGTGGGGCCGGTCACCAGCAGGATGCCGTGCGGCTGCTCGAGCACCTTGACGAAGCTGTCGAGGAATTCGTCGGTGAAGCCCAGGGCGCGGAAGTCCAGCACCACCGATTCGCGGTCGAGCAGGCGCATCACCACGCTCTCGCCATGCGCGGTGGGCACCGAGCTCACGCGCAGGTCCAGCTCCTTGCCCTGCACACGCACCATGATCCGGCCGTCCTGCGGCAGGCGGCGCTCGGCGATGTTGAGCTTGGCCATGATCTTGATGCGCGAGATCACCGCCGCGGTGAGGTTGGCCGGCGGCGATTCCGCTTCCTCGA
Source organism: Gammaproteobacteria bacterium (assembly GCA_025352045.1). Taxonomy (GTDB): domain Bacteria; phylum Pseudomonadota; class Gammaproteobacteria; order Xanthomonadales; family Xanthomonadaceae; genus Arenimonas. The sequence goes on from JANXUD010000033.1 coordinate 49,163, forward strand.
GCACGCCATCGACGCGGTAGCGCACCTTCAGCCGGTTCTCGAACGGCTCGATGTGGATGTCGGAGGCGCGCAGCTCGACCGCGCGCTGGATCACCAGGTTGACCAGGCGGATGACCGGCGCCTCGGACGCCAGGTCGCGCAGGTGCTCGACATCGTCCTCGTCGCCGGCGGTGTCGTCGCCGATATTCTCGACAATCGTTCCCATCGCGCTGCGGCCCTGGCCGTAATAGCGCTCGATCAGGTCGGCGATTTCCGAACGCAGGCCGACCTTCACGCGCACCGCGCGCCCGGTTGCCAGTTGCACTGCGTCGGCGGCATAAGGGTCCTGCGGATCGGCCACCAGCAGGTCCAGGCCAAAGGCGTCCTCGCCCACGGGAACCACGGCCTGCTGCTTGAGGAAACGCAGGGTCAGCGGCAGGTTCTCGGGCGCCGCGTCCGGGCACTCCTTGGACGCCATCAGCGGCAGGCCAAGCACCTCGCTCGCGGCTTCGGCCATGTCGCGCTCGGAGACCAGGCCCAGCCGCACCAGCAGGCTGCCCAGGGATCCGCCCGCCTCGGCCTGCAGGCGCTGCGCCCGGGCCAGGTCGGCGTCCTTGAGGCGGCCGCGTCCGAGCAGGGTCGCGGCAATGCGCTCGTCGGCATCGGCGGAAGCGATCGGGCTGGCAAGGGCGTTCATGTTGCGGGTCCGGACGGGGCGGGGGGCATCGCCCGGACTTTAGCAGTTTGGCCCGCCTGGGCTAGCCGGCCCAGTCGCGCGCGTTGTGGAACAGCTGCATCCAGGGCGAGTCCTCGCCCCAACCGGGCGGATGCCAGCTCAGTTGCACGCTGCGATGGCCGCGCTCGGGATGCGGCATCAGCAGGGTGCTGCGGCCGTCGTCGCTGGTGAGTCCGGCGATTCCGCGCGGAGAGCCGTTCGGGTTGATCGGGTACTGTTCGGCAACGCGGCCGTGGCCATCCACGAAGCGCAGGGCGACGGCGGCCACGTCGATGTCGCCTGGGGCATCGAAGGCCGCGCGGCCTTCGCCATGCGACACCACGATCGGAATCCGCGAGCCGGCCATGCCGGCGAAGAACAGCGACGGCGACTCGAGCACTTCGACCAGGCTCAGGCGGCCTTCGAACTGCTCGCTGCGGTTGCGCAGGAACCGCGGCCAATGCGCCGCGCCGGGAATCAGCGCCTTGAGCTGGGCCAGCATCTGGCAGCCGTTGCAGACGCCCAGGCTGAAGCTGTCGCGCCGCGCGAAGAATTCCGCGAACTGTGCCCGCAGTTCGGCGTGCTCGAGGATGGACGTGGCCCAGCCGCGGCCCGCACCAAGCACGTCGCCGTAGCTGAAGCCGCCGCAGGGGGCAAGACCGCGGAACTGGTCAAGGCGCTGGCGACCGGACAGCAGGTCGCTCATGTGCACGTCCACCGCGGTGAAATTGGCCTTGTCGAAGGCCGCAGCCATTTCCGCCTGGCTGTTGACGCCCTGCTCGCGCAGGATCGCCACCCGCGGCCGCTCGGCGTGCAGGCGCGCGCGCGCGGCCGGGGCCGCCGGCGCGGCATCCACCACGCCGGCATCATGGAACTCCGTCGCCCCGCCCATCTCGAAGCCAAGCACCGGCACCAGGCCGGGCGCGCCGAAGTCGCCGGCGACCGCGCGCTCCTCGTCGGCGCAGTCCGGGTTGTCGCGCAGGCGCTGCATCGCATGGGTCACCGACCACCAGGCGCCGAACAGATCCTGCCAGCTCCACTCCACGATCGCCTCGCGATCCTGCAGCACGCGCACGCTCGGCGTCAGGACCGGGCGACCGATGCGCTGCGCGCACTGGGTCAGGTCGTGGCGATTGACCAGGTCGGCGAACGCCGCGCGGTCGTCGGCCGCCACCTGGACGATCGCACCCAGTTCCTCGTTGAACAGCGATGCGAAGGCATTGTCGCCCCAGCCGTCGAGCGACAGCTCCAGGCCGAGCCGCGAGGCGAACGCCATCTCGCACAGGGCGGCGAAGGCGCCGCCATCCGAGCGGTCGTGGTAGGCCAGCAGCAGGCCGGCCTTGCGCGCCTCCTGCACCAGGTCGAACAGCGAGCGCAGCCGCTGCGGCTCGTCGAGGTCCGGACAGGCGCCGCCGAACGACGAATGGCATTGCGCGAGCACGCTGCCGCCCAGGCGCTTCTGGCCGGCGCCCAGGCCGATCAGCCACAGCTCGGTGTCCAGGTCGCGCGACAGCACCGGCGTGAGCTGCGGGCGCACGTCGTCCACCCGCGCAAAGGCGCTGACGACCAGCGAGACCGGCGACACACAGGACTGCGCGACGCCGTCCACCGTCCACTGCGCCTGCATGGACAGCGAGTCCTTGCCGACCGGGATGGAGATGTCCAGTTCCGGGCACAGCTCCATGCCCACCGCCTGCACCGCTTCGTACAGCAGGGCGTCTTCGCCGGCGCGCGAGGCGGCGGCCATCCAGTTGGCCGACAGCTTCACTTCCGACAACGAGGCGACGGGTGCCGCCGCGAGGTTGGTGATCGCCTCGCCGACCGCCATCCGCGCGGAGGCGGCAGCATCGAGCAGCGCGAGCGGAGTACGCTCGCCGATCGCCATCGCCTCGCCGGCGACGCCATGGAAATCGGTCAGGCTGATGGCGCAGTCGGCCAGCGGCAGCTGCCAGGGCCCGACCATCTGGTCGCGCGAGCACAGGCCGCCGACGGTCCGGTCGCCGATGGTGACGAGGAAATTCTTCGCGGCGACGCTCGGGTGCGAGAGCACGCGCAGGCCGGCGGCGTGCAGGTCGAGCCCGGCGGTTTCCAGCCGCGGCCAGCGCGGCGGCAGCGAGGTCGCGGCATCGCGCTGCATCTTCGGCGGCTTGCCGAACAGCAGGTCCATCGGCATGTCGATGGGAAGGCGGGATCCGGGGTTCGAGGCTCGGGATCCGCCGCCCGCGGCGTCAGCGCTTCCGACGCCTGGGCCGACCTTCAGGACCTGCTCGGCGGTGGCATGCCCGACCACGGCGGCCGGGCAGCGCTCGCGCGCGCAGATCGCCTGGAAGCGCGCCAGGTCCGCGGCGGCGACCCCCAGCACGTAACGCTCCTGCGATTCGTTGCACCACAACTGCATCGGCGACAGCGAGGGATCCACGCGCGGGATCGCGTCCAGGTCGATCAGGCCACCGACGCCGGAATCGTGCAGCAATTCGGGAATGGCATTGGACAGCCCGCCCGCGCCGACGTCGTGCATGAAGCGGATCGGGTTGCCGTCGCCCAGCGCCACGCAGGCATCGATCACTTCCTGGCAGCGGCGCTCCATCTCGGGGTTGTCGCGCTGCACGGATGCATAGTCGAGCGCCTCGCTGCTCTGGCCGGACGCGAGCGAGGACGCCGCGCCGCCGCCCAGCCCGATCAGCATCGCCGGTCCGCCGAGCACGATGACTGCATCGCCGGGCCGCAGCGGCAGCTTGCTGACCTGGCCGCGGTCGATCGCGCCCAGGCCGCCGGCCAGCATGATCGGCTTGTCGTAGGCGCGCACGACGCCGGGTTCGCCGGTGGGCAATTCAAAGCTGCGGAAATACCCGGCCAGCGCCGGCCGGCCGAATTCGTTGTTGAAGGCGGCGCCGCCGAGCGGGCCCTCCAGCATGATCTCGAACGCCGAGGCCATGCGCGGATTGAGCGCCCGCGGCGTTTCCCAGGGCTGCGGCAGGCCGGGGATGCGCAGGTGCGACACGGAAAAACCGGTGAGGCCGATCTTCGGCTTGCCGCCGCGGCCGGTGGCGCCTTCGTCGCGGATTTCCCCGCCGGCGCCGGTGCTCGCGCCCGGGAAGGGCGAGATCGCGGTCGGGTGGTTATGCGTTTCGACCTTGATGCAGAACGCGCTCGGGGCGACGGCCTCCGCGCGGTATTCGCGCGATTCCGGATCGGCGCGGAAACGGCGCCCCGGGAAGCCCTCCACCACCGCGGCATTGTCCTTGTATGCGCTGAGCGTGAGCTGCGGCGACTCGGCATGGGTATTGCGGATCATGCCGAACAGGGTCTGCGGCATCGGCTCGCCGTCGATGCGCCAGCTGGCGTTGAAGATCTTGTGCCGGCAATGCTCGGAGTTGGCCTGCGCGAACATCATCAGTTCCGCGTCGGACGGCATGCGGTCGAGGGCGCCGTATCGCTCGACGAGGTAGTCCAACTCGTCGCGCGACATGGCCAGGCCCAGGCGCGCGTTGGCCTCGTCCAGCCCGGTGAGCGGGATGCGTTCCAGCGGCCCTGGCGCCGGCGCGGCAAACAGGCCGGCGGCATCGCCGCCCGTGGCCAGCAGGGACTGGGTCATCGGGTCGTGGAGTTCGCGGGCCAACGCGGGCCAGGCCGGGTCGCCGTCGGCCGGCAGGCCGACAAGGTCCAGGCGCAGGCCGCGCTCGACGCGCAGCACGGCATGGCCGGCGCCGCGCAGGATTTCGGTCGCCTTGCTGGCCCATGGCGACACCGTGCCCAGGCGCGGCGTGACGAAGCGGCTGCTGGCGCCCGCCGTGGCGGGGGCGACATCGGGACCGGCCTCGAGGATGCGGCCAAGCGCGGCCAGGTCGAGCGAGGCACCGGGCTCGGGGTCGAGGAAATAGACGTGCCAGGCGCCGGTCAGCTGCAACGCGGGAAGGGTCTGGCGAAGCCGCGCCTGGAGGCGCTCGCTCCGGAACGGCGACAGGGCCGGCAGGCCCTCGAGGACGATCATGTCCGCGGAAATCCGTGGAATCGGGCGCCCATTCTACCCGATGTGGGAGCGGCTTCAGCCGCGACGGGCCTGCCTGTCGCGGCTAAAACCGCTCCGACGGGGCAACCGCGCCGCTTCCTACTGGGCGGCGACGGCCTGGGCTGCCTTCTTCTCGAGGCGGGCCAGCATCTGGTCTGGGGGCAGGTAGCCGCCCAGCTGGGTGCCGTCCGAGGCATAGATGGCCGGCGTACCGTCCACGCCCACGCGGCGACCGAGCTCGTAGTCGGCGGTCACCGGGTTGGCGCAGGTCTTCTTGGCCACCGGCTTGTCGAGCTTGGCGTCGGTCAGGGCCTTGCGGCGGTCGGCCGCGCACCAGACGTTGACGGCCTTGGTGTAGGACTCGGAGTTCAGCCCGGCGCGCGGGAAGAACAGGTATTCCACCGAGATGCCTTCCTTGTTGTAGTCGGCGATCTGCGAATGCAGCTTGCGGCAGTAGCCGCAGTCGATGTCGGTGAACACCGTGATCCGGTACTTGGGCTTGGCCGGCGAGAACACGATCCGGCGCTCGCGCGGCACGGCGTCCAGTACGCCGCGGCGGATCACCGCCTCGCTGGCGTCGGTGAGGTTCTCGCGGGTTGCCAGGTCCATCAGCGAGCCCTGGATCAGGTACTTGCCGTCGGCGCTGACGTACACGACCTGCCCACCGATCGACACTTCCTTGTAGCCGGGGATCGGCGAGGGCTTGACGCTCTCGATCACCGAGTTGGGCACCACCTTCACGATGGCGTTGCGGATGGCAGCATCCGGGCCGGTCGCGGGTGCCGGTGCAGCGGCCGCGGGCTTGGCGGCGGTCTTCGCCGAGGGCGCGGGCTGCGCGCAGGCGGCGGCCACGGCCAGGCTGAAGGCGACGGCAGTGGCGAGGACAAGGGTGCGGTTCATTCGGATCCTGGCGGCGGGCTTGCGCTTCCGACCCAGGGGCGGGCGGGAAAGTTCGAATATTCTGCCACGCCCGGTCGGCCGGCAGCCGCCGCCCGTCCGGGTGGCGCAGGCCGCCTGTCGCGGAAGCGGCGGTCGCGAAGGCCCGATGCGCCCCCGCGGCGGTGCGTTGCCGCTGCCAGCCGCCTCTGCCATGCTCGGCCGGCCTTCACGCCGGGGATGAACGTGGTTCGAAGCATGCTTCTCACCGTGGTAGCCGCGCTGTCACTCGGCGCCTGCGACTCGCTGCGCAACGACCCGCCGCCTGCCGTGGCGGCGCCAGGCGCGCCGGGTGCCGTGGCGGGCGCGCCGCCCGCCGGCTATTTCGACAACCGCGGCCGCAGCGATGTCCTGTCCGGCGGCGTGCGCATGATCGAGATCACAACGCCAAAGGGCAAGTTCCACGTCTGGACGAAGCGCGTCGGCAACAACCCCACCATCAAAGTCCTGCTGCTTCATGGGGGGCCGGGGGCCAACCACGAGGTCTTCGAGGCCTTCGACAGCTACTTCCCCGGCGCGGGCATCGAGTACTACTACTACGACCAGCTCGGCTCGTCCTACAGCGACCAGCCGCATGACCCCTCGCTCTGGAACACCGACCGCTTCGTGGACGAGGTCGAGCAGGTCCGCGCGGCGCTGGGACTGGGCCCGAAGGATTTCTACCTCTACGGGCAGAGCTGGGGCGGCCTGCTGGCCATCGAATACGCCCTCAAGCACCAGGACAAGCTGAAGGGCCTGGTGGTGTCCAACATGATGTCCAGCATCCCCGCGTACAACAAGTACGCGCATGAGGTCCTGATGCCGGCGATGGATCCCGCGGCGCTGAAGGAAATCCTGGCGATCGAAGCGCGAAAGGACTACGACAATCCCCGCTACGAACAATTGCTGATGTCGCACTTCTACAACGAACACTTCCTGCGCCTGCCGCCCGACCAGTGGCCAAACCCGGTGCTGCGCGCGTTCTCCGCGCTGAACAAGGAGGTCTACATCCCGATGCAGGGCCCGAGCGAGATGGGCGCCAGCGGCACGCTCGAGCACTGGGACCGCAGCCGGGACCTCAAGCGCATCACCGTGCCGACCCTGGTCATCGGCGCGACCCACGACACGATGGACCCGAGGCACATGGAATGGATGGCCAGGCAGTTCCCGCACGGGCATTTCCTGCTCTGCCCCAAGGGCAGCCACCTGGCCATCTACGACGACCAGCAGGTCTATATGGCCGGGCTGATCAAGTTCCTGCACGACACCGACGCGGGGAAGCCGTGAGCCGCCGCGGCATCCTGGCCGGCGCGCTGTTCGGCTTCGAGCGACGCCACCACGCGTTGCTCCCGTGGCCGGCCTTCGTCGCGCGGCTGTCGCGCAATTTCTCCTTCGCGCTGGTGCTGGTGGGCGGCTCGCTGGGCATCGGCATGCTCGGCTACCACGGCTTCGAGAGCCTCGGCTGGACCGACAGCTTTCTAAATGCTTCGATGCTGCTGTCGGGCATGGGGCCGCTTGAATCGCCGCAGACCGAGGGCGGCAAGTTGTTCGCCGGCTTCTACGCCCTGTATTCCGGCCTGGCCGTGCTGGCGATCGCCAGCCTGATGCTGGCGCCGCTGGTGCACCGCCTGCTGCACCGCTTCCACGCCGGGGACGAGGGCGATGCCGCCGCGCCGTCGCCCCCTTCGCCACCCCGAGGCACGACCGATGCATGAAGCCAACGTCCAGGCAGATTCCGAATTGTCCATCGCCCCGGGCGCAAGCACGGCGCAGCGCGACCCGGAGCCGATCGTGAAGCCACCCCTGTGGATCACGGTCCTGCGCAATCCCCTCGTGCGCATCCTGCTGTTCGGCTTGGTGGTTGGTTTGATCGACTTTGCGTTCCATCGCTATTGGCCCCAGCCTGCCCTCAGCGAGAATCAGCAAATGGCGCTGGGAGTGGATCGCCTGCTGCTTCGCGTCGTGCGTGGACTGATTCCATGGGTGGTTGGCTACTGGGTTTTGGTGCGGCTCATCGAGCGACGCCCGTTGCACGAGCTGCGCGCCCGCCGCCTGCTGCCCGATGCCGCCAAGGGCTGGCTGTTGGGCACCGCCATCATGGTGTCGACCGCGGCCCTGATGGTGGCCGTTGGGGTGATGAAGATCGAGGTGTCGCCCGGCCCGGTGCACCTGCTGGGAACCTTGCTGGTGATGGGTCTCGCCCCAGGCATCGGCGAGGAAATTTTTGCCCGTGGCGTCCTTTACCGCGTGGTGGAGGATGGCCTGGGAAGTTGGTGGGCATTGGGCATCTCGGCCATCTTTTTCGGTGCGGGGCACCTGTCGAACCCCAATTCAAGCGTGGTCGCAGCGGCGTTCATCGCCATCGAGGCTGGCTTGCTGCTGGCGATGGCCTACGCCTGGACGCGCTCGCTCTGGTTTTGCATGGGCCTGCACGCAGCCTGGAACTTCACCCAGGGCGGTCTCCTCGGCATCCGCGTTTCCGGCTTTGAAGTGCCTGGCCTGATGCGTTCCACGCCGCGGGGTGCTGAACTCCTGAGCGGCGGCAGTTTCGGCGCGGAGGCCTCGCTTCTGACCGTGATCCTCTGCACGGTCCTGGCACTTTGGTTCGCGCGCAAGGCCATCGCGGACGGGCGGATGGTGCGGCCGTACTGGCGCCGCCCGCGCCGCGAATGGCCGGCATCCCGTGCCGGCGTGATGGAAGCCCGCGCCGCCGGCTCGCAAGCGGCACCGCGCGCGGCGATTGCCGCCGACGCGGCGGTTTAGAGCGACGACTCGCCGTCGTCCGGGCGCTAATGGCGCCTGGACGCAAGCCAAGGACGACGATGCAGGAAATCCACCACGACTGGCGAGAGGAAATCTGGAACGCGCTCAGCCACGGCGTCGGCTTCCTGGCCAGCTTGGCCGCAAGCGCGGTCCTGCTGACCCTCGTGGCGATGCGCGGCAACGGCCGTGCGCTGGCCGCGACGATCGTGTTCTGCGTGTCGCTGATCTCGGTGTACGCCGCGTCCACGCTGTACCACGCGATCCCGCACCTGGCGACCAAGCGGCGCATGAAGGTGGTCGACCACTGCGCCATCTTCCTGCTGATCGCGGGCACCTACACGCCATTCACCCTGATCGCACTCGCCGGCCCGACCGGCTGGTGGCTGTTCGGCACGGCCTGGGCCCTGGCGGCGATCGGCATCGGCCTGAAGCTGTTCCACACCGGGAAGTTCAAGCGCGCCTCCACCATCGCCTACGTGGCGATGGGCTGGCTGGCGGTGGTGGCGATCAAGCCCTTCCTGCACACCGTCCCGGTGGCGACCCTGGCCTGGTTGCTTGCGGGCGGCCTCGCCTATACCGGCGGCACGCTGTTCTACATGAGCAAACGTCCGCGCGCGCATGCGATCTGGCACGGTTTCGTCATCGCCGGCAGCGCCTGCCATTTCGTGGCGGTCTCTATGCAGGTGCTGGGCTATTCGGGGCCCACGCTGCTGTAGATCCGACATGTCCAGCCTGGACGTACTGGCGGACTTTTAATCCGCTGGTCCCGAGTTCGAATCTCGGACGACCCACCATAAAAACAATGAGTTACGTCATACAGGTTGTGCCGATACACTGTGAAAGGTACATTTTAGGTACAGTACCGACACGGATTGGTGATGGCGACACTCGTAAAAACGACTTCTGGAACATGGAAGGCGCTGATCCGCAAGCACGGTTGGCCCTTCACGACGAAAACGTTTCGCACCAAGCGCGATGCGCAAGATTGGTCGCGTCGCATCGAGGACGAAATGGTGCGCGGTGTCTACATCGAGCGATCGATGTCGGAGCGTATGACCTTCGACATGGCGATTGATCGATACCTCGCCGATGTCTCGACCGCAAAAAAACTCAGCACCCAGCGTTCCGAAAAGCCACGCGCCGAACCGCTGCGCGCTTTTTTTGGCAAGTACTCGATGGCGGCGATCACGCCCGATCTTGTCGCTCGCTATCGCGACCAACGTCTCGCCACGCCATCCAAGCGCGTGCATCGAGTCATCGGCAAAGCGAGCAATCTGAGCCGCAATACAGTGCGCCTCGAATTAGCTCTGCTGAGCCATGTCTTCGTTACTGCCATCAAAGAATGGCGATTGGGACTGACCCACAATCCAGTGGGCGGAATACGCAAGCCATCTCCCGGTGAGAGTCGCGATCGACGCCTGAGCACTGGAGAGGAGGCGAAGCTCCTCAAGGCTGTGACGTCCTATTCCAACCCGATGCTCGGATGGATCGTCAATGTCGCGTTGGAGACCGGCATGCGCTCCAGCGAAATCACCAACCTCCGACTACGCCAGGTAGATATCGGTCGGCGGGTAGTGCGCTTGTCCGTGACCAAGAACGATAGTGCCCGCACCGTCCCTTTGACGAAGCAAGCCGCTGAGACGTTTGCGGAGGCTCTGGCCAACCCGGCGCGCCCAGACGATTGCGACCTCGTATTCTTCGGTGACCCGGGCCGCAAGGGCATCCGCAAACCTTATGCCTTCACGAAAGCGTGGAACGATATCAAGTTGTCGCTAGGACTTCTCGACCTGCACTTCCACGACTTGCGGCATGAAGCGGTAAGCCGCCTGGTCGAAGCTGGATTCAGCGACCAAGAGGTGTCCGCGATCAGCGGACACAAGTCGATGCAAATGCTGAAGCGCTATACGCACTTACGCGCCGAAGACCTCGTGGAACGCCTCGACCGGGTCAAGAAACGGACGCTTACGTTGGCATAATGCGATGGCCAGTCGATGCAGATCATGCCAAAGCTGCCGCGTCCAGAACGTGAGATGCCAAGATGATCCGTTACATTGGAGATAGCCTGCCAATGACGGGATGCGGAGGGTGAAGCTGTCCTCCGGAAGCATAACCTCCTGGCGATTGCGTTTGCGAGTCACGCTCGCATTGAGCTGCTGTAGATAGGCCTCGTAAGCTGGCAGCGTATGGGTTCGCCGATCGGCGGTCTGGACGCGAACATCGCCGCCGGACACAGTAGCGGCACTGAGCCCACAAAGTTCCTGAAAGCAGGCGGCGTTCTTCAAGCCGAGAAGATGTCGAAGGAGTTCTGCTCGTGAGCCAAGACTCGAATCGATCTCATCGATTGCCAAGGTGTGCAGGTAGTCAGCTTTGATTGGACCACAGAGAAACAAAAGTACCCGGCGTCTTGCCTGGGTGAAGGCAAGAACTGGATGCTCTTGAGCGAGTAGATCCAGCAGAGGCATACGGGCATGTCCATGATGATCCAGAGAACGCTTGTCCGAGACATAACGGATTTTCATATGTGATTTTTCTTGCGATTGAGTCCGAAATGCGTGCGCAGCGCAAAATCTTGAACTGGTACCCACTGCACTCACGCGACGGCCGCCACGTACTTGCCAATGATGCAGAATCGCCGGCCACGCGATAAACATTTGCTGAATCGTCTGTGCGGAGAATGCTTGAGTCATCTCGCCACAGAGTACGCAGTACTTTTCGTCGAAGTAAGCACCGATATCGCGAATTCTCGGGCCGTCAGCTTCGCTGCTGCTGCCAATAACGAAGACCATCCGTCGTCGCCTCGGCGTTCGACATGATTCTTCGGCGGACAAATCTACAGGGGTCTGGGAAAACAACTGCGTTGTTATCAACATGTCGCGACACATAGCGAGGAAGCAATTCAATCCAGCCGTAGAGCTGTGAATGCAGAGAACAGGCGTTCTCATGCTGCAACTTTTCGCATGTTCGCCTTGGACGAATCTACGTTCCCGCACTTCTTCATCGAAAAAACTTTTCTGCGTGCAATGTCATTGCAGGTGTGACAAATCCGACATCACATGCATTAGCTGACGTTGTAACTTTGCAATTGACGCAAACGAGCGCCGACACCACGCGAACAGAGATGAATACAGCCGAACACATGATCGAGCGCTACGGCGAATTGATGACCTACGAGCAACTGGCGGGGTTGCTGAAACGGAGCGAATCAGGACTTCGAGTGACGATGACACGTCGCACATCGAGTGCCGCACAGGTGCTTGGAAATGCCAGGATTCGGATTGGAAGGCGGGTCTATTTCCGCACCAAACAGATCGCAGAATTGATCGAGAACGCGTGACAATGGACGCGACAGGAAAGGCGAAACCCGGTACCGGTTGGGAGCACCGAAACGCGATCCTTCGGCACCGGGTCGAGCGCGATTTCACCGTCCTGCCCAACACCGTTATCCGGGACAAAAGGCTCGGATTCAAGGCGTTCGGATTGCTCGTATTTATGCTGCATTTGCCGGCCGATTTCAAGGTCAGCGTAGCCTGGCTTTCGCAGCAACGAAGGACCGGACGACACGCCGTGCGAGCAGCCATCGGAGAGCTGGAAGGACTCGGCTACATGGGTGTCGAATTGGCGCGGGATGATGGGGGAAAGTTCGTCGGCTGGGTATGGTGGGTGACCGACAGGCCGCAGCTCGCGGAACAACCGAGTGAGCCAGTTTCAGGTTTTCCGCTTTCGGGGAATCCGACATCGGAAAACCGAACGCTACTAAATACTAAAGAGCAGCAAGAACCAAAAATAACAACCACTACAGCTTCGGACGCACCGCTGATGCTGCCGTCAGGGCTGCTTGATCAAGAGCAAGTAGTAGTCGGCAAGCTGATCGAAGGACTGGAGCGAACGCTCGCACAAAGCCTGTTGGACGAGCTGGCGGGGCTGATGGCTGCAAACAAGATCAAGACCTCACGCATCGGGCTTCTGCGTGCGCTGGTGACGCGTGCGCGCTCTGGCACATATGCCCCAGCACTGGCACCTGTTGTTGCCGCACAGCGATTGCTAGAGAGCGAGAGGGCGTCTCGCCGTGCAGTTGAGCGCTGCCGAATTCGCAATCACGATCCGGAACGTGCCAAAGCAAAGCTTGCAGAGATCATCGAGCAACTGGGCGGCGGTGCGAGCCCGCAGTCATGACAATAGATCGAATACGACAGTCCAAAAGCCGCGAAAGCAACAAACTGCAAGATAAAAGTGTGTGTGTCACGTGTCCGCACATCATTGACGCTGCAAGCGAATTCCAGCCACACGCCGCGTCATGCGTGTTGCACTTTGGCACACGTGCTTTCGCGCATGGATGGCGATTGTTGGCGTAAAGAAAAAGCTGTTTTCAGGAGAAGCAATCCCATGAGCATCACTGTCACTCGCAGCAAGCGCTTGCACACGCGCATCGACACCCGCTTGCTGGACATCGCCCAGCGCGAAGCGGACCAGCGTCGTATCTCTCTGCGTGCCATCGTCGAGGCCGCGCTTCGGGAGCGCTACGATCCCGAGCACGCCCAAAAGCAGGACGTCGCTGTACTGAAAGAGCTGCGCACCCTGCGCAACGAGATTCGTCGCGTGGACTTCGGCAATCGCGTCATGACCGAGCTCACTACGCTGACCACCAAGAACCTGTTCGCCCGCCTGCCTGCGTCCACACCAAGCAGCCAATCGGCGGGCGCCGGCTTCTATAACGCGCTCATTGCCAGCGTGGAAAAGGTCTTCTCGCAGGGCACGCCACTGATGGACAAGCTGACCGCGTCGCTGCTGACCGACGGCACCGAATTTGACATGCTGGCGGATGCGATGCAGGCCGAATCTCGACCGGAATCGTGACACGCAGACGGCATAGACTGGTGCCAGTCGGTCCTTGAGCGATTCGACATAGGCGTTCTGGTTCAGCTTAGCTGAGAAACCGCATTCGACTCGGCCTTCTAATGCCCTCTGAGCAACTGATCCCAGCGCGTGATGTAGGACGGTGACAGCGCTTTTAGGATGGGACGCCACTGAGCGCCGAAAGACGCCGATCGGCAGTAGCCAGTTCGTTTCCATTCACCCAAAAGTTGCTGATGGCTGACGGAACCGTCATAATCGGGCCAATGCCTTTGCTTCGACTCGCCACCTTGCTCGTGTTGTTTTGCCTGGCCGCACTGGCTCCTGGCTTGGCATCGGCGCACGCCCGCAACAGCGACGTGCAGTCGTCGGCGGTGAGCCAGGCAGCTTGGGTTGTCGCGCAGCCCACGGGCCATACGCTCAGCATGATGGTTGTGACAGATCAGGACGCCGATTGCGATGGGGATGGCTGTGCCGACAGTCATTGCAAGCATGGTTGTCCCTGCGGCTGCGGTATGGCCTCCTGCGCAGGGTCGTGTTCGGCCTTGATGAGCCAGCCCTGGATGATGTCCTGGGCCGGTCCCAAACAAACCCTCGCGCTGCTGACAACGCAGCAACTTGCCGCTATCCGCAGCACCTCTCCGTTACGACCTCCGATCGCCTGATCTGAACGATGCCGTGCATCGCTCTTCAGAGCGGTGTGTTGCCGCGTGTGGCGGCAGCGTGTTCCGTTCGATCGGAGATCTTGCATGTTCCATGGACGAAAGAGCCAGCCCTTCGGCGCTGCCGCGTATTCCTTTTCTAATTCCCGTCCGCCGCTCCGGTGGAGCATCGCCGTGGCCGTTGTGCTCGGTATCGGCGCGTCCGACCTGTCGGCGCAGGCGCAGCCTGCGTCCAATCCAGTGGGCATTCACGAGCTCATCGCGGTCGCCCGCAAGGACAACAAGGACCTGCAGGCCGCGTGCTATGCGATCGACAGTGCACGCGCCAAGCTGCTGGGCGCGGGCTTACGCGCCAATCCGCGGCTCGACGTGTCGACGCGCAGCGACTTCCTGTTCCGCAACGAGGGCGAGTACGCCACCACGCTCGGCATCAGCCAGCAGTTCCCGATTACCGGACGGCTGTTGCGTGAGAAGGACGTGGCCCGGGTCGACATCGCGCTGGCCGAAGCGGAAGTCCAGCAA
>JANXUD010000082.1 GCA_025352045.1 Gammaproteobacteria bacterium
GGGCTCTTGGCGGGACACGCCGCAAGTACGTCCATGTAGTCTAATCGGCGCCGTCCATGGCGCCGATTGTCCCGCCAAGACCCCTGCAGCCGAGCCGCCCAGGCCATTCCACCCTCGCACCTCAGCGACGGCGCTCCGCAACCTGCGAGCCCATCGCAATGCCGCACACGCTCGCGAACGCAGCGCCGTGTGCCCAGCGGGGATCGGCGCCATGGAGGGCGCCGATCAGCCTACAGGGACGTATTCACGGCGTCCCGTTGCGGACGCTGCCCGTAGCCGCGCCCCGCGCCGCACGCTCGCGTTTGCCGGTGGCCGCGCCCTCTCCGAAACGAACGCGCCGAGTTTCGTGCGACGACGCGGGTAGAATGCGGGGGCACCGAGGGGACCCGACATGGCCGAGGCCATCCGCCACGACAAGACCGCGCGCCAGCTCCGTCTCCTGTCGGATGCGCTGGACAGCGGCCGGCTGGGTCCGGTGCGGCGCCTGGTCAATACCCTGTCGCCGGCCGAGATCGGCAACCTGCTCGAGTCACTGCCGCCGGCCAAGCGCAACATCGTGTGGGGCCTAGTGGATGCCGAGGATGACGGCGAGGTGCTGGTGCACGTCGGCGAGGACGTGCGCGAGAGCCTGCTGGCGGAGATGGATCCGGACGAGATCGTCGCCGCGGTCGAAGACCTCGACATCGACGACCTCGCGGACCTGATCGAGGACCTCCCCGACACCGTCATCGATGAAGTGCTCAAGTCGATGGACCGCGAGAACCGCGAGCGGCTGGAGCAGGCGCTGAGCTACGGCGAGGACAGCGCCGGCCGCCTGATGAATCCCGACATCATCACGGTGCGCGCCGACGTCACGGTGGACGTGGTGCTGCGCTACCTGCGACTGCGCGGCGAGATGCCCGAGCATACCGACCACCTGTTCGTGGTCAGCCGACGGCACCAGTACCTGGGCCGCGTCGCCATCACCGGCCTGCTGACGCACGACGCCGCCACGCCGATCAACGAGCTGATCGACGACGAGCAGCCGGCCATCCCGGTGGACACGCCGTCCAACCAGGTCGCCACGCAATTCTCCGACTACGACTGGGTTTCGGCGCCGGTGGTGGACGAGAACAACATCCTGCTCGGCCGCATCACCGTCGACGACGTCGTCGACATCATCCGCGAGCAGGCCGAACACCAGGCGATGAGCGCCGCGGGCCTGGACGAGGACGAGGACCTGTTCTCGCCCGTGCGTCGCGCGGCGCGCCGACGCACGCTTTGGCTGGGCATCAACCTGGTCACCGCCTTCCTCGCCTCGTGGGTAATCGGCCGCTTCCAGGGCACGCTGGAAAAGGTCGTCGCGCTGGCGGTGCTGATGCCGATCGTCGCCAGCATGGGCGGCGTCGCGGGCACCCAGGTGCTGACCCTGATGGTGCGCGGCATGGCGCTGGGCCAGGTCGGCGTAGGCAACCTGCGCGCGTTGCTGGCCAAGGAGGTGCTGGTCGGCATGCTCAATGGCGCGGTCTGGGCGATCGTGGTCGGGCTGGTGTCCGGGCTGTGGTTCCAGGACCCGAAGCTGGGCCTGGTGATCGCGCTGGCGATGATGATCAACCTGGTCAACGCGGCGCTGGCCGGCGTGCTGGTGCCGCTGACGCTGCGCCGGTTGAACATCGATCCTGCGCTGGCCGGCGGCGTGGTGGTCACTACCTTCACCGACGTGATCGGCTTCCTCAGCTTCCTGGGCCTCGGCACGCTGATCCTGCTGCACTGACCTTTTTTTTACCTCAGCGCTTGAACTGCGCAGCGCCGCGGTCCACTGCCCAGGCGACCGCGATGGCGATGCCGCCCGCCAGCACCAGCGGCCACGGCACGGACGGCAACCGGAAGTTCATGCTCGCCAGCACCTCGGCCATCACGGGCTGCAGGTAGAACAGGCCGGAACCGCCGACTGCGAACAGCAGCACGCTGACCAGCCAGTCCTCCGCGCTGCCGCGCTCTTCGGGCAGGACGATGCGCGCCGACATTCGCGCCGCGAAATCGGCCGGCAGCTGCACCGCCAGCGGTTGCCGCAAGGCGCGCAGGACCATGCGATAGCGGTCCACGGCGGCATCGGCGCCGGGCGCCAGTCCCAGACGTTCGGCGCGCTCGGCTGCGTCCTGCAGGCGCGCGTCGTGGTTTCCATGGCCGGATTCGATGGTGTTCATGCCGCCGCTCCCAATCGCGTCTCGAGCTGCTGCCGCAAGCGGCCGCGGGCCCGGAACAGGTAGTTCTTGACCGTGCCTTCGGGCAGGTCGGTGATGCCGGCGATTTCGCCGACGCTCAGCTCGTCCAGGTGGTAGAGCGTGACCAGGGTGCGCTGCAGCGGCGGCAGGCGATCGATCGCCGCCTGCAGCAGGCCCATCACTTCCGCATCGGCGCAGGCGCGCTCGAGGTCGAATCCGTCCGCGACGCCCTCCCAGGCCGAACCGGCATCGTCGTCCTGCGCCGGTTCCTGCATCGGCAAGCGCTTCTTCTGGAGGTGGCGGCAGGCCACGGAATAGGCGACGCGGCCGATCCAGGTGGCCAGCGAACTTTCGGCGCGGAACTGGCCCAGGCGCTCGTGCACTCGGAAGAACACGTCCTGGCACAACTCGCGCGCGTCCTCGGGGTGCTGGACCATCCGGTACACCAAGTGCCAGACCAGGGCCTGGTGGCGCGCGACCAGGCGCTCGAAGGCGCCGGGGGCCCGGGCCAGTACCGCCGTCACCAGTTGCGCGTCGTCGCTCATGCCAGGAGGGATACCTCGGGCCGGCTTCCGGTTGCAGGCAATGCAGCTGCGCGGCCAGTCTGGTCCCGGCCCGAAATTGTTGCAACCGGATCGGCCCTGGCCCTGTCCATCGCTGCGAACGGGCCAGATCGCGCCCGAAGCAACGGAGAAACACCATGGAATTCGGCCTGCTCGTTCCCATCACCGCCTTCATCTGCGTGGTCTGGGCCATCAAGATCATCGTCGACTCGCGCCTGCGCCGCCGACTGGCCGAGACCAACGCCTCGGAGGACCTGATCCGCTCGATGCTCAGCGCCGACGAGCAGGGTCGCCGCCTGTCGGCGCTCAAGTGGGGCCTGGTCATGACCCTGCTCGGCCTGGCCTTCGGCCTGATCAGCGCCTTGCACCTGGACAGCCAGAACCCCGGCACTTGGGGCCTGCTGATCGGCGCCGCCGGCATCGGCATGCTCGCCTACCACGCGCTGGTCAATCGCCTGCGCTGAGCACCCGGTGTTGTTGTTCGGCCAGGGTGAGCGCCACCTTGTCGCGGAGGTAGGCTGGTTCGAGGCGATCGGCAGCGATCGCCTCGCCCCGCACGAACGCCAGGGCCGCGAGTCGCGCGACATCGGCCGCATGCGGAAGCGCCGTAGCATCCACGCGACGAAGGCGCGGGGCAAGCCGGGTCGCAAGCAGGCCTTCGGCCGCGCCAAATCCCGTGCCGACGCCAACCAGCAGATCGGCGCCATCGGCCACCACCGCCTCGCCGGGCCGCGCCATCCACTCGCCGCCCAGCGCGATCACGCCAGCATCGGCATCGGCGCGGAACAAGCCGAGATAGACCTCGCCCATGCGCGCATCGATCGCGGCCAGCACGTCCGCCGTTCCCGCGTCCGTCGTGGCCGGCAAGGCCAGCGCCGCCAGGGTCGACACCGGCAGCACAGGAATATCGAGCGCCAGCGCCATGCCCTGAACCAGTGCGACCGCGAGCCGCACGCCGGTGAACGCGCCGGGGCCGCGTCCTACCGCGATCGCGTCGAGCGCACGCTTGCCGATGCCCGCCTGCGCGAGCAAATCGTCGGCCCAGGGCAGGACCAGGTCGGTGTGCCGGCGCGGCGCGATTTCATGGCGCTCGCGCAGCGCGCCGTCGATCCACAACGCCACCGAACAGGCTTCGGTGCTGGTTTCGATCGCCAGCAGGTTCATGAGCGCGCCCGCGCGAATTCGGGCTGGTCGCGCCAGTCCGGATCGAAATCGATCGCATCGGGATCGGCGGATGAAGCCTCTGCTGCATCGGCGATCGCATCCTCGTGGCCGAAGAAGCGGCGCACGTCGGCCAGCGCGCGGGTGCGCGGCAGCGGCGGCAGGCTGTCGAGGAAGATGCGGCCGTAGCCCTTGCCGAGCAGGCGCGGATCGCACAGCACCAGCACGCCGCGGTCGGAGAAGCTGCGGATCAACCGGCCCGCGCCCTGCTTGAGCGAGATCACGGCCTGCGGCAATTGTTCATCGCGGAAGGGATTGCCGCCGGCACGGCGCACGGCCTCGAGCCGCGCCTCCAGGACCGGGTCGTCCGGCGCCGCAAAGGGAATGCGATCGATCACCACGACCGACAGCGCGTCGCCGGCGACGTCCACGCCTTCCCAGAAACTGGCCGCGCCCAGCAGCACGCCATTGCCCGAGGCGCGGAAACCCTCGAGCAATTCACCGCGTGGCGCCGTGCCCTGCACGAACAGCGGCCACGGCCCATCGCGGAGCGCTTCGGCCGCTTCGCGCAGCGCCCGGTGCGAGGTAAACAACAGGAAGGCGCGGCCGGCGGAGGCCTCGAGCACCGGGCGCACGGTGCGGATCAGCGACTCGCCATAGCCCCGCGCATTGGGCTCGGGCAGGCCCGGCGGCAGGTAGCACAGGGCCTGGTTGGGCCAGTCGAAGGGGCTGGCCTGGAGCAATTCGCGCGGCGTGTCCAGGCCGAGGCGCCCCGCCAGGTGCGAAAAGTCCGCATCCACCGCCAGCGTGGCCGAGGTGAAGATCCAGGCCGCGCGCGATTGCTCGCGATAGTCGCGTAGCGGTCCGGAGACATCGAGCGGCGTGCGCTGCAGGTTGAATCCACGCGCGCTCAGTTCGAACCAGCGCACTTCGGCATCCCCGTCCGCGGGCTCGCGCCAGCGGCGCAGTCGCGCGGCCTCCGCCTCGGCGCGCTCGGCGCAGGCGGCGAATCCGGGCGAGGCTTCGATCAGTGGCGCGAGTCCCTGCGACAATCCGAGCACGGCGGCGTCGAGCGCCTCCAGCGCCGCGCGGGCGCCGGCATGGCCGGCGATGCGGCTGGCCGGACCTCGCTGCGGGAAGCCTTCCAGGGCCAGGCGGAATTCGCGCACGGCCTGTTCGAGCAGGCGCATCGGCTGCTGCACCGTCGCCAGTGCACCGGGCACGCTGGCGGTTTCCTGCAGCGCATCGCGCGCCAGGTCCAGCAATTGCCGCGAACCAATTCGATCGCCAAAAAACTGCGCGGCAAGCTCTGGCAGTTGATGCGCTTCATCCAGCACGAATGCCGCGGCGCCAGGCAGGATTTCGCCGAAGCCTTCGCGCTTGATCGCCAGGTCGGCCAGCAGCAGGTGATGGTTGACCACCACCAGGTCCGCGGTCTGCGCCTGGCTGCGCGCCTTGGCCACGAAGCAGTCCGACCAGAACGGGCACTCGCCGCCCAGGCAATTGTCGGCGGTGGAAGTGACCTGCGGCAGCAGCGGGCTGTCTTCCGGCAGGCCGGGCAATTCCGCCAGGTCGCCGCGCTCGGTGCGGCCGGCCCAGGCGACGACGCGCTGGAATTGCGCGGCGACTTCGCGGCTCGGGAAGCGTTCGCCACGCGATTGCTCGAGGCGGTACAGGCACAGGTAGTTGGAGCGCCCCTTCAGCAGCGCCGTGCGCAGGCCCAGGCCCAGCGCCTCGCGCACCTTCGGAAGGTCCCGGTGGTAGAGCTGGTCCTGCAGGGCGCGCGTGCCGGTGGAGATGATCACGCGCTCGCCCGACAGCAGCGCGGGTACCAGGTAGGCGTAGGTCTTGC
This sequence comes from Gammaproteobacteria bacterium, assembly GCA_025352045.1. Classification (GTDB taxonomy): domain Bacteria; phylum Pseudomonadota; class Gammaproteobacteria; order Xanthomonadales; family Xanthomonadaceae; genus Arenimonas. The sequence continues at coordinate 5,781 of JANXUD010000082.1, forward strand.
CCGTGCCGGTGCCGGCTTCGGCCACCAGGCAAGCCCGGTCCGCCATGGCATCGGCCACGGCCCGTGCCAGCTGCTGCTGCGCGGCACGGGGCGTGAAGCCGGCGATCTGCGCCGCCAGCGGGCCAGCCTCGCCGAGCGCAGCGGTGGCGCGCGTCGCCAGCGCCTCGGTCTTGCCCGCGGTTTCGACGCCTTGCGTGTCCATGTCCTGCGCGTCCACGCTACATCCGCACGGGCGGCGCGATCCTGCAGCCGGCCGCCTGTTCGCGGGCGTGGCCCGCCTGCGCCTGGTCGCCGCGCGACTCCGCCGCGAGCTGGATCGTGGTCCAATTCCGCCGGCACAGGCCGCCCGACTTGGGACCAAGATCGAAGCTGCGCTGCGCCAACTGCTCGGCCTCGGAAAAATCGCGATGCACCAGCGACAATTCGGCGCGCCACTGCACCAGGTCGGGATCGGCAGGCGCGAGCAGCAGCGCCTTGTCGATCGACTCGCGCGCAAGGTCGAACTCACCGCGCCCTTCCGCTTCGGTCGCGGCGGCGCGCAAATCCTGCACCTGCGGATCGCGCAGCGGCTGCACGTCCAGTTCGACACCCACCTTCCCGGCCGCGCGCACCTGTTCCAGAAGGCCGGCGGCGGGACCCGGACGCGTCGCCACCGGTGCCTGGGCCACGCCCGCGGAGGTGCCGCCGCTGCACGCGGCCAACAGGCAGGCGAGCACGACGATGGCGACACGGCCCGTCATTGCGCGGGATCCGTCGGCGGCGGCGGCGCCTCATCCGGCGTTGGCGGCTGCTGGCCATCGCCGCCCAGGTGGAACCAGTCGAGCCAGCTGCTGCCCTGCTGGCAACTGGTGTGTTCGGGCGGCAAATAGCCGGCGACGAAGGCGACGCGGCGCGCGCCCGCGCAGCCTTCGTCAGTCGTCGCGAACCGGGTCGGATCCAGCCAGGCCCACTCCAGGCCCTGGCCGCTGACGCGCAGGGGCTCGGTCGGCAATCGGGTGAAGATGCCCGACCACACCCGCATCGCGCCGGTGGCGCCGTAGAGGCCGGTCGGCGCATTGCCGTCATTGCCGACCCAGACCACGGCCAGGCGGTCGCCGGTGTAGCCGGCAAACCAGCTGTCGCGGCTGTCGTTGCTGGTGCCGGTCTTGCCGGCCGGACTGAGCGGCCCGAGACCCTCGCGCAACAGCGGGCTGGCGGTGCCGTTGGTGACGGCGCCCTGCAGGGCCAGGGTGACCAGGCGCGCCGCGATCGCGTCGCCCTCCTGCGCCGGGTCGGTCTTGTCATCGTACCGCTTGAGCAGGATGCCCTTGGGATCGAGAACGCCGCGCACCGAACGCAGCGGCTGGACGCGCCCGCCCGAGGCGAGGAACTGGTAGGCCTGCGCCATCGAGTACACCGACAGGTCCACCGCGCCCAGGATCAGCGAGGGATTGGGCGAGGCGCGCACGCCGCCCAGCACCTTGAGCAACTGCGCCAGGCGGTCCGGGCCGACTTCCATGCCGATCCGCACCGTGGCCTGGTTGTAGGACCGCGCCAGTGCGGTCGCCGTGGTCACCGTACCGTGCGAGGCGCCGTCGGAATTCTTCGGTCGCCAGGGCTTGCCGTTGGGCTGGGTCACCTCCACTGGCGTGTCCTGCACCAGGGTCGCCAGCGAATAGCGCTCGGGCTGCGCGAACGCGAGCAGGTAGACGAAGGGCTTGAGCAGGGAACCGACCGGGCGCTGCGATTCAAGCGCGCGGTTGAACCCGGGCTCGTTGAACTTGCGATTGCCGACCACCGCTTCGACTTCGCCGGTGGCGGTGTTGGTCACCACCAGGCCGGCCTGCAATTCCGGGCCCTGCTTGCGCTGCACCTTCGACAGGGTCGCCACCACCGAACTCTCGGCCAGGGTCTGCGTCGAGGGCGACAGCGTGCTGATCACCGACAGGCCGGCGCCGCGCAAGGCGTCGGCCGGATAGTCGCGGGCCAGCTGGCGGCGCACCAGGTCCAGGAAGGCGGGCGCGCGGTTTCGCGCATAGCCCGGGGTTTCGCTCACGCCCAGCGGCGCGGCCTTGGCGCGCCTGGCCTCTTCCGGCGAGATCAGCCCGGTCTCGACGAACACGTCCAGCACCACCGCGCGGCGATACAGCGCGCGATCCGGGTGCCGGCGCGGGTCCCACAGGCTGGGGCCCTGGATGATGCCGACCAGCAGGGCGATGTCCTCGGTCTTCAGCGTCGCCAGGTCGCGGCCAAACCAGTAGTCCGCGCCGGCGGCCACGCCATGGATGCTCTGCTTGCCCTGCTGGCCGAGGTAGACCTGGTTTAGGTAGGCCTCCAGGATCTTCCGCTTGGAGAAGCGCGCCTCGATGATCAGCGCATACAACGCTTCGCGCACCTTGCGCGTCACGGTCTTGGTGTTGCTCAGGAACAGGCTCCGCACCATCTGCTGGGTGAGCGTGCTGGCGCCCTGCTCGAAGTCGCCCTCGCGCAGGTTGACCCAGATCGCGCGCGCGACGCCCATCGGATCGATGCCGTGGTGGTTCTTGAAATTGCGGTCCTCGACCGCCTGCAGGCCGGTGATCAGCAACGGCGGCGTGTCCTCCAGCCTCACCAGGCGGCGCTCTTCTTCCTCGACGCCGTACAGCGTGGCGATGCGGGCCGGATCGATTCGCGCCGACCCAATGGCCTTGCGCGACACGCTATCGCGCAGGCCGGCCACGCGCCCGCCGCCGACGTTCAGTTCCAGGCGCCGGGCCGGCACCGGGCCGTCCACGTCGGTGTAGGCGCGGGTCGAGATCCTGAACCGGCCGCCATCGCGCGAATAGCTGCCCGGCACGACGCCGGCGGCGTCCATGCGATAGGTCGCCGCCGCGAGTTCCAGCGCAAGCGCATCCGCCGTCATGCGCACGCCGGGCTTGAGCAGCAGTGGCCGCGCGTAGACCCGGGTGGGCACCTGCCAGGCCAGGTGTTCGAACTCGATCCGGACCTGCCGGTCCAGGTAGAGCACGTAGGGGATGCCAAGCCCAAGCACCAGGCCCAGCCCGATCAGGACGGCACGCAGCAACCAGGTGCGGATCGGATGCGGCGACGAGGCGTCGTCGGCGTCGTCATCGTCGTCGGTAATGGGTGCGTTCTTGCTCAAGGATCGGGATAATTCATGGTTCGGGCCAGTTTAGCAGGCACGGCAGGATCGAATCGGAGCGCGGGATGACAGCACAGGACGGTGCGCCGGGCGGCGACGACGCACCGGATCGGGAGGACGGCCCGGCCGCCCTGCCGGCGGCGACCGGCCCGCTTGGCTGGGCGCGGCGCCAGCTGGAGTACCTGCGCTTCCGCGTGCTGGAGAACGCAGCCCTGGCGCGCCGCGGGATGCACAGCCTGCGCAACCGCGGCCTGCTGCCGACCTGGCGCATCGTCCGGGGCCGCGTGTTTGCCCGCCGCCTCGCGCCGCATCGCCTTGAACTCTACCCGGGCCTCGACCCGGCCGCCGACCTCCACCTGCCCCGCGCAGATGCGCCGCGCGCCAGCATCGTGGTGCCGGTGCACAACCAGCTGGCGCTGACCCTGCACTGCCTCCATGCCATCGCGCGCAGCGGCGACCACGCGGCGTTCGAAGTGCTTCTGGTGGACGATGCGTCAACGGACGACACGCCGTCACGGCTGTCGAGGGTGGCTGGATTGCGCTATTTCCGGACGCCCGACAACCTCGGCTTCATCGCTGCCTGCAACCTGGGCGCGGCCCAGGCCCGCGGCGAGGTGCTGGTCTTCCTCAACAACGACACCATCGTCCAGCCACGCTGGCTGGATGGCCTGCTCGCGACGTTCGATCGTTTTCCCGACACCGGACTGGCCGGCAGCAAGCTGGTTTATCCCGACGGGCGCCTGCAGGAAGCCGGTGGCATCGTCTACGCGGACGGCCAGCCGGCGAACTACGGCCGGTTCCAGGATCCACTCGACCCGCGCTTCAACTTCGTGCGCCAGGCCGACTATTGCTCGGGCGCCGCGCTGGCGATTCCCCGCGCCCTGTTCGAGGCGCTGGATGGCTTCGACGTGCATTTCAGCCCGGCCTATTTCGAAGACACCGACCTGGCGATGCGCGTACGCGCACGTGGCCTGAAGGTGCGCTACCAGCCGGGGTCGGTGGTCGTGCACTTGGAGGGCGCGACCAGCGGAACCGATCCACGGCGCGGGATCAAGGCCTACCAGGCCAGCAACATGCTCAAGTTCCGGGAGCGCTGGCAGGCGGTGCTGCGCAAGGTGCATCCCGCGCCCGACCTGCTCGACCTGCACGGACTCGCCGCCGACCTCGCCGCCCGCCACCGCTATCGGCGCCACGTGCTGGTCATGGACAGCTATACGCCGACGCCGGACCGCGACTCGGGATCGGTGCGGATGGTCGAACTGCTCGGCCTGCTGGTGGGTGCCGACTGCGGGGTGGTGTTCATGAGCCAGGCGCTGGTGCATGACGGGCGCTACACCAGCGACCTGCAGCAGCGTGGCGTGGAAGTGTGGTGGCGGCCCTGGATCCGTGGCCTGGCGGGCTGGCTGCATCGCCATGGGGGACGCTTCGATGCGATCGTCGTGTCCCGGCACTACGTGCTGTCGCCGATCCTGCCGATGCTACGCGCGCTGGCGCCGGAGGCGAAGATCGTGTTCGACACCGTCGACCTGCACTTCCTGCGCGAGGACCGTGAAGCGGAGCGCTCCGGCGACCCGGCCGCGCGGCGCACGGCGGCGCGCACGCGTGCCAGCGAACTCAGCCTGGTGCGCGCGGTGGATACCACCTGGGTGGTCAGCTCGGTGGAGCAGGACCTGCTGCGCGAGCTGGTACCGGGTGCGGACGTGCGCATCGTTTCCAACATCCACAGCGCCGGCGATTCCCCGCCCGGGTTCGATGCGCGTCGCGACCTGGTGTTCGTCGGCAGCTATCGCCACCCGCCCAACGTGGACGCGGCGCGCTGGATGGTCACCGACATCCTGCCGCGGGTGCGCGAGCAGTTGCCGGGCACCGAGCTGCACCTGGTAGGCGCCGATGCGACGCCATCGGTGCTGGCGCTCGCCAACCACCCGGGCGTGCGTTTCCTCGGCCACGTCCCCGAGCTGGAGCCCCTGCTCGATCGCTGCCTCGCAAGCGTCGCGCCGCTGCGATTCGGCGCCGGCATCAAGGGCAAGATCAACCAGAGCCTGGCCCGCGGCCTGCCCGTCGTCGCCACGTCCTGCGCGGTAGAGGGCATGTTCCTGCGCGATGGCGAGGACGTGCTGGTCGCCGACGATGCCCAATCCTTCGCCAACGCCATCGTGCGCCTGGCCCGCGATCGCGCGCTGTGGGAGCGCCTTCAAGGCGCCGGCCTGGACAATACGCGCCGGCACTTTTCGCCGGACAGCGCGCGCAACGTGCTGTTGCCCTGGTTGCAGGGCCTGCGATTGCGCGGCCGGGTGGCTTGAGCCTTCCGCTCAGGGACTGGTGCCGCGGGCGCGCCGCAGCCGCGTCGCAAGGTCCTTGACGCGCGGATCACTTGGCTGCCAGCGGCGCGCCGAAGCGATGGCGGCGTCGGCCGCGGTCCAGTCGCTGGCGCCCAGCCGCTCCTCGGCGCGCGCGATCCAGCGGTCCGCCAGGCGCCGCCGATCCTGCGCGGATGCGCCGCGCCCGGGGACGATGGCCACGCGCGTTTCCAGGCATTCCTGCGCGCGGTGCAGGCGGTTGTCGGCCAGCGCCTCCTCGAAACAGGTGGCGCTGCGTGCGGCGAGCTCGCGTTGCACGACGCGCACCGCCGGATCCGCGGGGGCCAGCGACATGGCGACGCGCAGCCGGTCCCACGCACTCGCGCCGGGCGGGGCGAGGAACTGGCCGCGATCCATGGCCTCGCGCGCCAGCACCACGGCGTTGGCCACGCGTCGCCGTTCCGCCGGCCCGAGCGGCTTGCGCAGTCGGCGCTCGGCCAGGTGTGCCTGGCGAAGCCTGGTTTCCGCTGCCTGCACCGCGTCCGATTCCGGGCTCCAGGACCTGGCTGCCTGCAGGGACGCTTCCGCCGCGCGGAAACGAAAGTCGGCGGCCTCATGCTGCGCCTGGGCTGCCATCAACGTCGCCGCTCGGTCGAGGCCGGCCTGCACCCGCGCCGCGTCGACACCTTGCGCGCGCAGCGCAAGGTAGCGGTTCGCCGCATGGTTGACGCGACCGGCGCGCTCGTCGGCGCGCGCTGCGTCGAACTCGCGGCCGATCGCGTCCTGCCGCCGCGCCATCGCTTCGCCCAAGCGCCCCTGCACGGCCGGCAGGTCGAGGTGGGCGGGATCGATGTCCACGACGCCGGCGACCAGTGCCTGGGCCTGGTCGATCCGGCCCGCGAGGATCGCTGCATCGGCGCGCGCGATCCGTCGCGTCAGCAGGTCCGCGCGCAGATCCACTGCCTGGGTGTTCGCCGGTTCCATCTGCAACGCGCGGGCGACCAGGTCCAGCGCGCGCACTTCATCGACGCCTGCCGCGCCCGCTTCGGCGAGCAGGCTCGGCACGCTGCCGCTCGCCTCTTCCTGGTCGTGCAGGCGCGCGCGCAGGGACTGCAACTGCCCGCTCGGGGCCGACAATGCCTCGGCCAGCGCAAGGCGCGCGCGGGCGCGCGCAACCTGGCCCTGTTCGAGCGCGCGCTGGGCGTCGGAGATGGCCGCATTGCCCACGTCCACCAGTCCCTGGCGCGCGGCCTCCTGGTCCGGATCGGCGGCGAGCACGGACTCGAACAGTTCGCGCGCGCCGCGGCCATCGGCGGAGCTCAGCACGCCCCTGGACAACGCGGCCTGCGCCAACTCGAGCTGGCGGTTCAGGCGCGGGTGCGGGAACAACCGTTCGCTCAGCCACCCGCGACCGACGATGAGCACGAGCAGCAGCACGGCGCCCGCGACCACCCACGCGCGCCAGCGCGGGAGGGCCTCAACCCAGCCGTCGCGCATCCTGCACTCCCGCGACGGCGTCCAGCTTGCCCAGCAACTGGCTGAGCTGGCCGAAATCGCTCACCCGCAGGCTCAGCCGCAGGTCCACCAGGCCCCGCGCATCGTCGGCCTGCGACTGGATGCCGAGGATGCTCACCTCGGCCTGCGCGATGACGTTGGTCAGGTCCTTGAGCAACCACTTGCGATCGTAGGCGCGGATCTGCACGCCGACTTCGTAGCGCGACGTTTCCGCCTGGCCCCAGTTCACCGGCAGCTCGCGTTCGGGCTGCGCGCCGACTAGCCGATGCAGGCTGGCGCAGTTGCGCCGGTGGATGCTGACGCCGCGACCGCGGGTGAGGTAGCCGACGATCGGATCCCCCGGCACCGGCTGGCAGCAGCGCGCCAGTTGCGAGAGCAGGTTGCCGACACCCTCGACGGTGAACCGGCTCGCGCGACCGTCGTTGCGCGGACGCGACGGCACCGCGGCCTTCGGCTTCCCCGCAACGCGCGCGGGCTGCGCGGCCTGCAGCGCCGCCTGCGCATGGTCGTGCAGCGCGCGGCTGACCTGGCTGGGGCCCAGGTCGCCCAGGGCCAGGGCCAACTGCAGGTCTTCCACCGTCTCGAAGCGGAAGCGCTCGAGGATCGGCGCCAGGTCCGCCTGCAGCATGGCGACGCGACGCAGCTCCTTGTCGAGCATGTCGCGACCGTCCTGCAGGTTGCGCGCCCGGTCGAGCTTGTGGAACCAGCTGCGCACCTTGTCGCGGGCCCGGGCGCTGGCCAGGAAGCCGTTCGACGCCAGCAGCCAGTCGCGCCGCGGTTCGCCGGTCTTGCTGGTGAGGATCTCGACGCGATCGCCGCTGGATGGCTTGAAGTCGAGCGGCACGATCCGCCCGTTGACCTTGGCGCCGCGGCAGCGATTCCCGACTTCGGTATGCACGTGGTAGGCAAAGTCGAGCACGGTGCCGCCCTGCGGCACGTCCACCACTTCGCCGCGCGGCGTCAGCAGGTAGATGCGGTCCTCGACCAGTTCGGTGTTGAAACCCGACAGCAGGCCGGCATCCTCGTCGCCCTCGCGCGGCGCATCGAGCAACTGGCGCATCCAGGCCACCTTGCGCTCGAAGCTGGCCTCGGCCTTGCCGCCCTCCTTGTAGCGCCAGTGCGCGGCAACGCCGAGTTCGGCATGCTCGTGCATGGCATGGGTGCGGATCTGAACTTCCAGCGTCCGTCCGTCGGGGCCGAGTACGGCAGTGTGCAGGGAGCGGTAGTCGTTGCCCTTGGGCCGGGCGATGTAGTCGTCGAACTCGCTGGGCACCGGCGCCCAGAGCTGGTGCACCAGGCCCAGGGCGGCATAGCAGTCCGCGACGTCGTCCACCAGCACGCGCACGGCGCGGATGTCGTACAGCTCGCTGAAGTCCAGGCCCTTGCGCTGCATCTTCTTCCAGATGCTGAAGATGTGCTTGGCACGACCGTCCACGTCGGCGGCGATGCCGGCCTCCGCGAGCGCGGCGCGGATCTTCTGCTTGGCCTCGTCGATGAACTTCTCGCGGCCGGTGCGCTTTTCGTCGAGCAGGCGGGCGATGCGCTGGTAGGTTTCCGGCTGCAGGTAGCGGAAGGCCAGGTCTTCCAGCTCCCACTTGAGTTGCCAGATACCCAGGCGGTTGGCCAGCGGCGCATGGATGTCGGCGCTGAGCTGGGCCAGGGCGCGGCGCTCGGGCTCGGGCGACTTGGACGCGGCGCGCAGGCGCACCAGCTGCAGGGACAGCAAAACCAGCACCACGCGCAGGTCGCGGATCAGCGCCAGCAGCAGGCGACGCAGGCCCTCGGGATTGCCGCCCTCGTGCTGCGCGTGCAGGCTCCAGACCTGCTCGGCCGCCTGCAGCCCGTCGAGCACGGCGCGCACGCCCGCGGCCTGGTCGAGCGCAGGGGCGAGTTTCTCGCGCAGGCCGGGCACCAGGTGCACGATGGCGGCGAGTTGCACCTCGGCATCGGCGCGCAGGCGGTCCAGCGTCTGCAGCACCGGGCCGACCTCGGCCGGCAACGGCCCGCCGTACGCGGCCAGCAGCGCCAGCGCCGGGCGCAGCACGGCGGTGTCCGGCTGGCGTTGCAGCCAGTCGGCCAGGACTTGGGGGGGCGCCAGGGTGGTCACGCGTCGATCCGCCGGAAATCTCGGTCCAAATTAGCCTCTGCGCCGTGGGCGTACAAGCGATTGCGCGATCGGCATTCAGCGTGGCGCGGGCTGCTGCTTCGCTTCAAGGCGGTGGCAGGTGCTCGAGTTGTCGCGACAGGCGCTTGGCCGACACCGGCCGCCGCGTGCCCAGTTCCTGCGCGAATACCTGCACGCGCAGTTCCTCGAGGTCGCGCTGGAACTCGCGCCAGCCCGCCGACAGGGGCGCGCGATCTGCAGCCCGCGCGGCCTGCGCGCTGCGCAGCGCGTCGCTGAAGGGCGCCAGCTCGAGCATCCGCGCCTGGTCGCGGACCGGATCGGCGATGGCCCGCTCCAGGCGCAGGGCGATCGCCTTCAGGAAGCGCGGGTATTCGGCCAGCAGGGCGGCCGGCGTTTCGCGCAGGAAGCCCGGGTGCACCAGGCTGGCCAGATGGGCCTGGATGTCGCCCAGGTTGCCGATGGCCCAGCCCAGCAGCTCCGATTCCAGCCGCGGCCGGGTCTGCGCGTAGGCGCCCAGGATGGCTTCGGCCAGTTGCAGGCGTTGCATGGCCTGGCCGAACAGCTCGCGGCGCAGGCGCTCGACCAGGGCGGCGAACGCGGCGCGGTCGCGGATGTCCTGCGCGCTGGCGCCATCCTTGCTTTCACCAAGCGCTGCCTGGAACACGGCCGACAGCGCAGCCTCGACGATGTCCTCGCGCAGGCGCTCGGAATTCTCGATCGCCGCGTACAACAGGCCCAGCTTCGGCGAGACCGGAAGTTGCTTGCGTGCCTGCTTGGTCGCGTCGGCCAGCGCGAAGCGCGCCAGGCGGCGCAGGCCACGCGCGTGTTCCTCGCGGGCCTGGGCCGGATCGGCGAACACATCCAGCGCGACGCTGTCGCCGCGGTCGGCCAGCGCCGGATAGGCGGGCACGCCCGCGGCGCCGTCGAGCACGCGCGGAATCGGCGCCTCGGGGAAGTCATGCAGGCCTTCGCGGGCCAAGCGCTCGCCGGCACTGGCGGCGAAGGCGCGCTCGGCTTCGGCGCCGAAGCGCGATTGCAGGTCCGCCAGGTCGCGCGAGAGCGCGATTGGCTTGCCGTCGGCGCGCGCCAGCCGCAGGTTCATGCGCAGGTGCGGCGGCAACGCGGCCTCGTCGAAATCCAGCGCCTGCACCGGTGCGCCGGTGGCGCGGGTGAGGAAGCGCGCGAGCGTGCCGGCCAGCGCATCGGCTTCGGGCTGCGGATGCGCCTGCGCGAAAGCGCGGGCGAAATCCGGCGCCGGCACGTAGTTGCGCCGCAGGGCTTTGGGCAGGCCGCGGATCAACTCGGTGGCCTTCTCCTCGACCAGGCCGGGCACCAGCCATCCCAGGCGCACCGGATCGAGCGCCTTGAGCAGGTGGATCGGGACATCCAGCGTGACGCCGTCCTCCTCGCTGCCGGGCTGGAAGCGATAGTGCAGCGCCAGCCGCGCCTCGCCGAGCGCGAAATACTTGGGGAAGCGGTCCGCTTCGCTGCCTTCACCCGGCAGCAGGTCAGCCAGGGACCACTCGAGCGCGCGGCGCTTGTCCGGCGCCAGTTTGCCGGACCAGGCATCCAGACCCTGCGCGGAATTGATTTCCGGCGGGATACGGTCGAGGTACCAGCGCGCCTGCCAGTCCTCGTCGGCAATCAGGCCGGCGCGGCGCTGCTTGGCTTCTTCCTCGCGCGCCCTCGCGAGCGTCGCGAGGTTGCGTTGGACGAAGCCCGCGCGGGTATTGATCTCGCCCGGGATCAGGGCCTGGCGGATGAAGATCTCGCGGGCTTCGGCCGGATACAGGCCGCCGTAGTGCACGGGTTTCTTCGGCGCGAGGACCAGACCGAACAGGCTGACCTGTTCCGAGCCCAGCACGCGGCCCTGGGCGCGCGACCAGTGCGGGTCGAAATGCTTGCGGGCGAGCAAGTGTGGCAATTGCGCAATCACCCACTCCGGTTCGATGCGCGCGCCCATCAGCCCCCACACCTTCTGGGTATCAAGCAACGTGGCGACCAGCAACCACGCAGGCGGCTGGCGGTTGAGGGGCGAGCCGGGGAAGATCTGGAAGCGGCGCTGGCGCGGCGCTTCGTACATGCCCTTTTCGATCTTGTGCCCGATTTGCGTCGGCAGTCCCGCAATCATCGCGCGGTGCAGGGCGATGGCGTCGGCAGGTGCCTCGTTGAATCCCCAGCCGAGTTCCTCGCAGACCAGCAACAACTGGCGGTGCAGCTCGCGCCACTCGCGCATGCGCAGGAAGCCGAGGAAATGCTTCTCCGTCCAGGCGCGCAACTTGGACTGGGTCAGCTCCTCGTGCGCGACCCGATAGGCGTCCCACAACTTCAGCACGCCGGCGAATTCCGAGGCCGGGTCGGCGAACAGCGCATGCGCGGCATCGGCGGCGCCGCGTGCCTCCGGCGGCCGCTCACGCGGGTCCTGGATGCCGAGGAAGGCGGCGATTACCGTCACTTCGCGCAGGCAGCCCAGTTCCTGCGCGGCGACCAGCATGCGCGCCAGCTTGACGTCCACCGGCAGCCGCGCCATCTGCTTGCCCACCGGCAGCAAACGCCGGTCCTTGTCGATGGCGCCGAGCTCGGCCAGGGTCTGCCAGCCGTCGGCCACGGCGCGCGGATCGGGCGCATCGATGAAGGGGAAATCCTCCACGCGCCCGAGTCCCAGCGAGAGCATGCGCAGGATCACCCCGGCCAGCGACGCGCGGAGGATTTCCGGATCGGTATAGCGGGGCCGCGAGAGGAAGTCGGCCTCCGTGTACAGGCGATAGCAGATGCCGGCCGCGACGCGTCCGCATCGGCCCTTGCGCTGGTCGGCGCTGGCTTGCGAGATCGGTTCGATGTGCAGGCGATCGAGCTTCTGCCGCGGCGAATAGCGCTTGACCCGGGCCGCGCCCGGATCCACGACGTAGCGGATGCGCGGCACCGTGAGCGAGGTCTCGGCGACATTGGTCGCCAGCACGATGCGCCGCTGCGGCCCGGGCTGGAACACGCGGTCCTGCTCGCGCACGGAAAGCCGCGCATACAGCGCCAGCACTTCGGTGTGCCGGTACTTGCGATCGGCCAGGGCGCGGTGGGCGTCGCGGATCTCGCGCTCGCCGGGCAGGAAGACCAGCACGTCGCCACGCGCGTCCTCGCGGGTGATTTCGTCGACCGCGGCGACGATGGCGTCGTTCATGGTCCGGTCGCCGGCGTCCTCGCCCTCGCCTTCAGGTGGGCGATAGCGCGTCTCCACCGGGTAGCTGCGGCCCTCGACCTGGATCACCGGCGCGCCGTCGAAATGCCGTGCGAAGCGCTCGGTGTCGATGGTCGCCGAGGTGACGATCAGCTTCAGGTCTGGCCGCTTGCGCACCAGCTGCTTGAGGTAGCCGAGCAGGAAGTCGATGTTGAGGCTGCGCTCGTGCGCCTCGTCGATGATCAGGGTGTCGTAGCGGGACAGCCAGCGATCGGACTGGATCTCGGCCAGCAGGATGCCGTCGGTCATGAACTTGACCAGGCTGTCTTCGCCGACGTTGTCGGTGAAGCGCACCTGGTAGCCAACCGCGCCGCCCATCGGCACCTGCAGTTCCTCGGCCACGCGCCGCGCCACCGCGCGGGCGGCGATCCGGCGCGGCTGGGTGCAACCGATCATGCCGGCGCGACCGCGTCCGGCCGCGAGACAGAGCTTGGGCAGCTGCGTGGTCTTTCCCGAGCCGGTTTCGCCCGCGACGATCACTACCTGGTGCATCGCCAGCGCCGCGAGGATGGCAGGCGCTTCGCGCGCCACCGGCAATTCGTCGTCGAAGGTCGGGACCGGTGCCAGTGCATCGCGTCGCGCCTTGGCGGCGATGGAGGATGCGAGCGCGGCCTCGAACTGTGACCGCAGGGCGGCATCGCCCGGCGCGTCGCGCACGCGCTGCTGCAGGCGACGCAGGCGCGCCTGGTCGCGGCTCATGGCGTCGAGCGGGCTGGCAGCAGGATTGGGGAGATTCGGCCCCGGGGTGGGTGCGTTGCGCGACATGGCGCAATTATCGCCCACGCGGGCAGGGAGGACCTGACCGATGGCCACCCCGGGGCCCGACTGGCCCCAGACGCTTGACAACTATATCTACCATGGATATATCTATGCCCGACATAGGAGCCAGCCATGAAGCCTTCACACGCACCCGATCCGGGCAACGATGCTGCCACGCTGACTCCGGCCATGCACCACATCCTGTTGGCGTTGCTGCGCGGCGAGCTGCATGGCTACGCCATCATGCAATCCATCGACGACCTCACCGACGGCGCCATGCGGCTGGGTCCCGGCACGCTCTACACGTCCCTGCGCAAGTTGCTCGATGGCGGCCTCGTCGAGGAAGGCGGCGAACGCCGCGAGGAAGGCGACGACGAACGCCGCCGTTACTACCGCATCAGCACGACCGGCCGCGAGGCGGTGGTGTCCGAGACACGCCGGCTGGCGCAGTTGGTCCGGTTCGCGAACCGCCATGCGCGCGGGGTACTGGCATGAGCGCGCCACCCGACCCGACCTGGCTGCGCGCGGCGGAGCGTGCCTATGGCGCCTGCCTGTGGCTGTATCCGCGTGCGCTGCGCCAGGCCCATGGCGAGGAGATGCGCCACGCCTTCCGCGACCGCTGCCGCGAAGTCGCACGCGGACGGCTGGGCGCCTGGCAGCTGTTCGGCGCCGAACTTGCGCCGGACCTGTTCGCAAGCGCAGCACGGGCGCACCTGCAACTCGGCCGCACGTCCGATGCGCGCGTCCTGCCCGGTCTCTTCGTACTGACTCTTCTGTGCACCGCCTTGGCCACGCAACCGCACTGGAGCGGCGCGGCAGTCGATGCGATGAAGGCGATCGAGCGCAACGTGAAGATCTTGCAGGAAGAGCGCGAGCTGAACTACAGCAAGGACTTGCTGCGCGGACTTTCCGACGCACTGGTTGCGAAGGGCGACGCCGAGCCGGTTGCGACCGCAGCCCTGCTGCAACGGGTCCTTTATGACCGACAGGAGCTCCTGTACGGGGTCGCCGGGCCCGAGACCGACGGCTTCCACACGATCCACTTGCCGGACGAGGGTGCGCGTGCCACCGCGCTCGCGGCCCAAGTCGTCGCCACCGGTGGGTCGGCGACCGCGCTCTCCATCGCGGCCCAGGCCTGCACGATGTCGGCCGGCTGCAACGAGGACCTGGCGTTGCAGCGCCTGCTCGCGCGTGATCCGGAGAACGCCCTCGCCTGGATGCTGGAGTTCCGGCGCGCCGCACAGCGCGGAGACACGGCGCGCATGCAGGCCGCCATGGACGGTTCGCGCAGGGCGCGCTATTTCGAGTCGCACGACGGGAGGGTGCATAAGCTTTTGTTCGACCAGGTGATGGCGGGGCACGCGCGCGACGGGCGTGCGATCGCGGAAGCCGCGGACCAGTTCCAGCGCATGCAGCGCCTGCTCACCGACGACTTCCGCGACTCCCTGGTCTACCAGTGCAGTCTCCGGAAGTTGAATTGGCCACACGAACCACGTTGGGTGGAACTTCATCCGGAGGCGCGCGGCGACTGCCTCCATCTCGCGGGCCTACTGGCTGGTTCGAGTGATTTGTTCGCTGCCCACTGGGGCTGGCGTGAGTTGCATCAGGCCGGCGGCCCACTCACGGCATCGCAGGCAGGACGCATGCGCGAGGTGGCCTGGCTCGCGCATCAGCGGCAGGATCGCGTCGGCCTGCACCGCGGGGCGGACGGACGGAGCTGGACCGCGTGGACCCGTGACGAATGGCTGCGCTGGAACCAGACATGGAAAGACGATGGCGAGATCCCCGCCCTGCAGCGCTGGCTGCAGGCCACCGGCCTGCCCACCCGTCCGCCAGAGAGCTTTGATATCGACCATCCCGATGCATGAGCAAAGCGAAGACCGCTGACCCCCAGCGCCCGCGTTGGCGGACATGGCTGGGGACGCAAGGGGTTAAAATCAGGGGATGGATCCCGCCCGCGCCCTGTTGCAAGACGTCTTCGGCTACCCCGCATTCCGGGGTGAGCAGGCCGCCATCGTCGAGCAGTTGGTCTCCGGCGGCGACGCGCTGGTACTCATGCCAACCGGCGGCGGCAAGTCGCTGTGCTACCAGCTGCCGGCGCTGCTGCGCGAGGGCACGGCAATCGTGGTGTCGCCGCTGATCGCGCTGATGCAGGACCAGGTCGAAGCGCTGCACCAGCTCGGCGTGCGCGCGGCCTTCCTCAACTCGTCCCTTGGCGCAGGCGAGGCCGCCGAGGTCGAACGCGGCCTGCTCACCGGCCGCTACGACCTGCTTTACGTCGCCCCGGAGCGGCTGTTGACCGAGCGTTTCCTCAACCTGCTCGACCGCAGCACGATCGCCCTGTTCGCGATCGACGAGGCGCACTGCGTCTCGCAGTGG
>JANXUD010000101.1 GCA_025352045.1 Gammaproteobacteria bacterium
GGCGAAGATGCGCATCAGGTTGTCTTCCAGCGACAGGTAGAAGCGCGAGGAACCGGCGTCGCCCTGGCGGCCGGAGCGGCCGCGCAGCTGGTTGTCGATGCGGCGGGATTCGTGCCGCTCGGTGCCGACGATATGCAGGCCACCCAGGGCCAGGACTTCGTCATGGCGCTTCTGCCACTCGGACTTGGCGCGCGCCTTGTCCAGCTCGGTCGCCTCATCGCCCAGGGCCTGGATCTCGGACTCAAGCGAACCGCCGAGCACGATGTCGGTGCCGCGGCCGGCCATGTTGGTGGCGATCGTGATGGCCTTCGGTCTGCCCGCTTGGGCAACAATCTGCGCTTCGCGCTCATGCTGCTTGGCGTTGAGCACTTCGTGCGGGATGCCGGCTTCCTGCAGCTTGGTCGCCAGCAGCTCGGAGGTCTCGATGGATGTGGTGCCGACCAGGGCGGGCTGGCCGCGCTCGAAGCAGTCCTGGATGTCCTGCACGACAGCGTTGAACTTGGCGTCCTTGCTCAGGTAGACCAGGTCGGGCGCGTCCTTGCGGATCATCGGGCGATGGGTCGGGATGACGACGACTTCCAGGCCGTAAATGGTCTGGAACTCGTAGGCCTCGGTGTCGGCCGTGCCAGTCATGCCGGACAGCTTGGCGTACATGCGGAAATAATTCTGGAAGGTGATCGAGGCGAGCGTCTGGTTCTCGCGCTGGATGGTCACGCCCTCCTTTGCCTCCACCGCCTGGTGCAGTCCCTCGGACCAGCGGCGGCCAGCCAGGGTGCGGCCGGTGAATTCATCAACGATGATCACCTCACCGTCGCGCACGATGTAATCGACGTCGCGCTGGAACAGGGTGTGCGCACGCAACGCGGCATTGAGATGGTGCACGACGGCCAGGTTGCTGGGCGAGTACAGGGTCTCGTCCGCGGCGATCAGGCCGTCGTCGCGCAGCAGCTGCTCGATGTGCTCCATGCCCTGTTCGGTGAGGTGCGCCTGCTTCTGCTTTTCGTCGACCCAGTAGTCGCCCTCGGCGCCGGCGGCGGGTTCTTCCTTGTCCTGGCGCGACAGCTTGGGCACCAGCACGTTGAGGCGCACGTACAGCTCGGGCGACTCGTCGGCCGGGCCGGAAATGATCAGCGGGGTGCGCGCCTCGTCGATCAGGATCGAGTCCACCTCGTCGACGATCGCGTAGAACATGCCGCGCTGGAAGCGGTCTTCCTTGGCCAGCGCCATGTTGTCGCGCAGGTAGTCGAAGCCGTACTCGTTGTTGGTGCCGTAGGTGATGTCGGCATCGTAGGCCGCCTTCTTGTCCGAGTGCGGCATGTTCGGATAGACCACGCCGATGCTCAGGCCGAGGAAGTTGTACAGCTTGCCCATCCAGGCGGCGTCGCGCTTGGCCAGGTAGTCGTTGACCGTCACCAGGTGCGCGCCCTTGCCGGCCAGCGCATTGAGATACATGGGCAGAGTGGCAACAAGCGTCTTGCCCTCGCCGGTGCGCATCTCGGCGATCTTGCCCGAATGCAGCACCATGCCGCCGATCATCTGCACGTCGTAGTGGCGCATGCCGAGCACGCGCTTGCTGCCTTCGCGGCAGACGGCAAAGGCTTCCGGCAGCAGCTGCTCCAGCGTGGCGCCCTTCTCGAGCCGCTCGCGGAATTCGACCGTCTTGTGCTGCAGTTCGGCGTCGCTGAGTTTCTCCAGTTCCGGCTCGAGGCTGTTGATGCGCGCGACGTTCTTCTGGAACTGTCGCAGCAGGCGCTCGTTGCGGCTGCCGAAGATGCGGGTGAGCAGGCTGTTTAGCATGACGTTCCTGTTGTGGGAGTGTGGGAGCGGCTTCAGCCGCGACAGTGGGAGCGGCTTCAGCCGCGATCCCCATGCCCATCCCCAAATTGAGTTGTATCCGAGCCGCCTAGTTTAGCTTGGGGAGCCGCCGGGCGATATCAACCCCGGGCCGGCAATCCCCGACATCCGCTCGGGTTATTCACCTCTGGAGCTCCGATCGCGTCCGTCTGACGCTGTGCCGATGGCCAAGGTTCCCTGCAGTCGACTCATCCGGAAGGGCCGGGTTACGGTTCCCGGGCAAATTTACCTGCTGACCACGGTCACGTCTGGCCGACGGCGTCACTTCGCGGATTTCTGGACGGGCTGCGCGGCATCCCGGGCCTTGACCCTGGATTCGACCTGGCCTTTTGCAAACCCGCTGGCGTGGGTGCTCATGCCGGACCATCTTCACGTCCTGGCGCAATGCGACGGCAGGGAGGCGATTTCCCTGACCATGGGTCGGGCCAAGGCGCGCATCTCGATGGCAGTGCATCGGGGTGGAGAGCCAGCGCGGCTCTGGCAGCACGGATTCCATGACCATGCCCTGCGGACCGAGGAGTCCGTGAGGGAAGTTGCGCGCTATCTGCTTGCCAATCCGATCCGCGCGGGGCTGGTGTCCCGGGTCGGGGACTATCCCTTCTGGGATTCAGTCTGGCTGGAGCACAGCCTAGGCTAGCTTCGAGGAGCGGCTATTGTGGGAGTGGCTTTTGTGGGAGTGGCTTTAGCCGCGATTCTCAGAAACTTGAAGCAATCGCAGCTAAAGCTGCTCCTACAGGGCTCAGCCGGTGACGCGGGCCAGGAATTTGCGCGGGTCGACCGGGCGGCCGTTGACGTGGACTTCGAAGTGCACGTGTGGACCAGTGGAACGGCCGGTGGAACCGGCCTTGGCCAGGGTCTGGCCGGTACGGACGATGTCGCCGGCGCGGACCAACAGGCTGGAGTTGTGGCCGTACAGCGTGGTGTAGCCATTGCCGTGGTCGACCTCGACCACGTTGCCAAAGCCGCTCTTGACGCCCGAGAACACCACCACTCCGCCAGCGGCGGCATGCACCGGGTCGCCGATGTTGGCGTCGAAGTCGATGCCCATGTGGTGCCCGACGCCGCCGCGGATGGGATCGGTGCGGGTGCCAAAGCCG
>JANXUD010000114.1 GCA_025352045.1 Gammaproteobacteria bacterium
GCACTGAGAAAAACGCCCAGAAAGGGCGAAAACTGCCTGGTGCAGAGAAAACATAGGACGCGAACCGCAGCCAAATCCCCGTCATTTCGGAGCTTTTGGTCTGAGGTTCGTGTCCTACTGGACTGGTTGGTGGGCCCACCAGGACTCGAACCTGGAACCAAGGGATTCGCGTGATCCTGCCGTTTCCGGCAGCGCGGACTATCTCTTCACCCTTGCCATCGCGACGTGCGACGACGATGGGGCGCGGGACGCTCTAGCCTGTCATCAAGGGCCCTCGCGTTTGCGATGCAGCGCGAACGCAGCCCCCAGGTAGTCTCTGCACCTTCCGGCGGTGCACCGCCGGCTTGGCTCAGGATTGCCGCCGTCCAGTCGTCCAAGTATCGCGACTGCCGCTGCGGTTTCCCTGAATTCATCCCGTTCCCGTCCGGCCATTCCTGGCCGGCGGCACCTTTCGATGAGTCCCCTGCTCTAACCGTTGAGCTATAGGCCCGTACACGCGCCGATCATAGCGCAGGCCGCGCCTCGATCCAGCGCACGCTGCGCTCCAGCGCCGGCGAGAAGCGCGCCGAACGGAAGCCGTTGAGCATGCCGACGTGGCCGACGCCCGGCACGATCACCAACTCCGCCGGCTCACCACGGTCGCGCAGGCGCGCGGCCAGGTGCTGGCTGTTGGACGGCCAGCAGGTCTTGTCGGCATCGCCGTGCAGCAGCAGGAAAGGCGGCTCGTCGCCGTCCACGAAGTTCACCGGCTGCGTGGACGGCCAGCCCGGCGAGGGGCCGAGCGCCTGCATCACTTTCGGGTCCGTGAGCGGCAGGAAATCGTAGGGGCCCGACAGGCCGATGACCCCGGCAAGGTCGCGCGGGCGCATGCCCTGCGCGGCCAGGAACCTGCCGTCGGTGGCCAGCAGTGCGGCGATCTGCGCGCCGGCGGAATGGCCCATCAGGAACACGCGTCGCGGATCGCCGCCATAGCCGGCCGCATGCGCGCGTGCCCAGGCAACGGCGGTCGCGCCGTCCTGCATGAAGGCGGGGAAGACATCCTTCGGGGCTTTGCGGTAGTCAGGGACCAGCA
The DNA here is from genome assembly GCA_025352045.1 of Gammaproteobacteria bacterium. GTDB lineage: Bacteria > Pseudomonadota > Gammaproteobacteria > Xanthomonadales > Xanthomonadaceae > Arenimonas. The sequence continues at coordinate 1,073 of JANXUD010000114.1, forward strand.
CCAGCACGCCGCGCTGCGCCAGCGCTTCACCGACGAAGCGGTAGTAGCCGCGCTCACCGCTCTGCCAGCTTCCGCCGTAGAAGAACACCACGACGGGCGCATTGCGCGCGCCGCCGGCGGGCCGATACACGTCGAGCGACAGGCCGTGCCGGGCATCGAACAGCACGGGCTCGCCGTGGCCCAAGCCAAGGTTGAGTGCCCCGAAATACGCCGACTGGCAGGCAGTCAAGGCCAGGGCCAGCAAGGCGGCGAGAAGGACGCGCGCGGAAGGTTTCATTCCCCATCATCGCGGCGCCCATGTCGGTGCCGCGTCAATCCCTGTCGCCCCGGACGGCGGCGGTTCAGATCCCCTGCGGCTGCGAGTCCAAACGCCCGGCCACTAAGTTTCCCGCCAACGCCTCGCGCCCAGGAACACCAGGCGCAGCTGGCGCACGAAATTGTCCACCAGTTCCTTTTCCTGCTTCGGCCGGCCCCGGGGCAGGTCGAGAATGTCCGAGGCGGCGTTCAACATCGTGGTGACCACGAGTCCGCAGATCATCTGCAGGGTGGTGCTGGACAGGTCGGGCAAGGTGCCCAGCACGCGCAGGTCCTGTGCCATCTCCGAGGCGAAGTGGCTTTCCTCGGTGCGAATGGCCTGCCGGATCACCCGCGATCCACCACCGCGCTCGCCGGCCAGGAAGCGGAACACGAGGCTGCGCTCCTCGACGAAGCGCTTATAGACCAGCACGGACCCGCGGACCATGTCGGTGGGCGGGACGCCGTCGCGGCGCGCCTCTCGCAACAGGTGACGCAAGGTCACGCCGCCCATCTCGACCAAGGCCAGGCCCAGTTCGTCCAGGTCGCGGAAGTGGCGATAGAAGGCCGCGGGCACGACGCCGGCCTCGCGGGCCACCTCACGCAGGCTGAGCGAGCTGAAGCCGCGTCCCTGGCCGATCAGCGCCAGCGCTGCTTCGATCAGGCGCAGGCGGGTGCGCTCCTTGAGCTCGACCCGGCTGCTCCGGGCGGCCGGATCGGCCGTTACCGGCGTGGACTTGCGCGCAGCCAAGGTGTGCTCCATCCGTTGCGACCGGCCGACCGGCCGGAGTCCGGAGTATAGGCGGCGGCCGGAGCCGCACCCACTGGAGTGCAAACTCTAGACGCTTTGGGTGAACATGTGTTCACTGTAATATCAGGCCCGTCAATGGATACCGCCCACGCCCGCCAGGACCCGCATCCCGCCAGGTTTCGCCGCCTGGTCCAGCACCCGCTGTGGGCGCCGCTGAACCAGCCCGGGCACTGGAACGCCCTGGCGTCGGCGCTGAATCCGGTCTGGTCGTTCACCGAGTCCCGCGCGCGGGTGGTCCGGGTGGTGGACGAGGCGGCCGGCGTCAAGAGCCTCTGGCTCCAGCCCAACGGCCGATTCAACGGCTTTCTTCCCGGCCAGCATGTGTTGCTCGAACTGGAGATCGACGGCGCTCGCCATGGCCGTTGCTTCAGCCTGTCGCAGGCGCCGCGCGCCGACGGACTGTTGCGCCTGACGATCAAGCGCAAGGACGGCGGCCCGGTGTCTGGCGCGGCGCATGCGCTGGAGGCCGGACAGGTGGTGCGGCTGGGCCAGGCGCAGGGCGATTTCGCGCCGCGCAGTGTCGGCGGCAAGTTGCTGATGCTGAGCGCGGGCAGCGGCATCACGCCGATGATGTCGCACCTGCATGCGCTCGCGGCGGCCGATCCGGCCCGCGATGTCGTGCTGGTGCACAGCAGCCGCAACGACGCCGACATGCTTTTCGCCGATGAAATGCGCGCGCTGGCGTCGCGCTGGCCGCGGCTGCACCTGCACCAGCACAGCACGCAGGCACTCGGCCGCCTGGACGCCCCGGCGCTCGCCGCGCGCGTGCCGGACTGGGCCGATCGCGAAACCCTGCTCTGCGGCCCGGACGGTTTCATGCAGACGGTCACCGCGATGTATTCCGCTGCCGGGCGCAGCGCGCAGTTGCACAGCGAGAGCTTCGGACGCCGCGCCGCGGCGATCGACCCGGACGCCGCGGAACACGCCGTGTCGTTTGCGACCACCGGCAAGGCCTTCAGCGCCAAGGCCGGACAGACCCTGCTCGAGGCCGCCGAAGGCGCGGGCCTGCAGCCGCGTTTCGGTTGCCGGCGCGGCATCTGCCGGACCTGCCAGTGCCGCAAGCGCAGCGGCACCGTCATGAACCTGCTCACCCGCCAGGTTTCCGGCCCGGGCGAGGAACTGATCCAGCTCTGCATTTCCACTCCACACAGCGCGCTCGAACTCGCGCTCTGAGCACAGGACGACACCATGATCGCCAAGACCCAACTGGATCCCGATGCGCTGGCCCGCTTCCAGGCCGAACTCGACGCAGTGCGCCTGGAGGCCTTCGCCAGCGTGGGCGCGCAGGATGCGCGACACATCCATCGCATGCGGCACTTGGTCCGCGGTTCGGCGATCGCGGGGCGCGGCCTGCTGATGTTCGGCGTCGGCCCGGTCAGCTGGATCGCCGGCGTGGTCGGCCTGGCGCTGGCCAAGATCGTGGAGAACATGGAGATCGGCCACAACGTCATGCACGGCCAGTACGACTGGATGAACGACGCGTCCCTCAATTCGCAGACCTACGAGTGGGACATCGTCTGCGACGGCGAACACTGGCGGCACTCGCACAACGTCGAGCACCACGACCACACCAACATCATCGGCAAGGACCACGACTTCGGCTACGGCATGCTGCGCCTGAGCGGGCAGCAGAAGTGGTCGCCGGCAACCCTGCTGCAGCCCCTGTGGTACCTGCTGCTGGCGGTGAATTTCCAGTGGGGCGTGGCGGTGCACGACATCAAGGTCGGCCGCTTCGTGCTGGGCCGGATGAAGCTGGCGGAGTTCCGCCAGCGCATGCGCCCGTTCCTGCGCAAGGCCGGGCGGCAGTTGTTCAAGGACTATGTGCTGTTCCCCGCCCTGGCCTTCTGGCAGTGGCCGCGCGTGATGCTCGGCAACCTGGTCGCCAACGGCGTCCGCAACTTGTGGACCAATGCGATCATCTTCTGCGGCCACTTCACGGAAGACGTGCAGACCTACACGCGCAAGGAAGTGGAAAACGAAACGCGCGGCCAGTGGTACCTGCGCCAGGTCCAGGGCTCGAGCAACCTGGAGGGCGGCCGCATCTTCCACCTGCTGACCGGGCACCTGAGCCACCAGATCGAGCACCACCTGTTCCCGGACCTGCCGGCGCCGCGCTATGCACAGGTCGCGCCGCAGGTGCGCGCCATCTGCGCGCGGTATGGCGTGCACTACAACACGGGCGGGTTCTGGACGCAGTACGGCAGCGTGCTGGCGCGGATCTTCCGCTTCTCGTTGCCGTGGCGACCGAGGACGGTGATGGCCACCTGAGCCGCGGCCGGGTCCGGCGCCAGGCGGCGCATGGACCGGTCAGCGGCCGGGCTTCAGTCCCCCTGCGCCATCCAGGCCTCGACCTCGGCGACGCTATGCGGCGCGGCGGCCGACAGGTTCTTCGGCTCGCCGGTGGTGACCAGCACATCGTCCTCGATGCGCACGCCGATGTCGGCGTACTTGGCCAGCGCCGCATCGATGCCGGCGCGCTCGTTGGCGGGTAGCGCGGCGTACACCGGGCTGTCCTTGACGTCCTTGGGGCGCACATAGATGCCGGGCTCGTCGGTGATCACCTCGCCCGCGCGCATCACCCGGTCGCCATCGTTGGCGTCGTGGGTGCGCAGGCCCAGGTGGTGGCCGAGGCCGTGGAAGAAGTACCAGCGCACCTGCTCGGGCACGTTGCGGCTGACCAGGCCCAGTGCCAGCAGGTCCTTGCCGAGTTCGTTGATGGCGGTGTTCTGCAGGTCGCGCGTCGAGGTGCCCGGGCGCATCTGCGCCATGGTCACCGTCTGCGTGCGCAGCACGGCTTCGTAGATGGCGCGCTGCTCCGGGCTGTACTTGCCGTTCTGCGGATAGGTGCGGGTCACGTCGGCCGAGTAGCCGTCGACCTCGGCGCCGATGTCGGTCAGCAACAGCGCATTGGGGACGATCGCATCGTTGTTGGTTTCGTAGTGCAGCGTGGTGCCGTTTCGGCCCGAGGCGACGATCGAGGGGAAGGCCCAGCAGCAGGCGCCGAGGTTGCGGTAGGTGTATTCGATGGTGGCCTGCACTTCGTACTCGTGCTTGGCCGTGCGCACGCGATGCATGGCGGCTTTCTGCGCGGCGACGGTGATGTCGATCGCCTTCTGGATCGCGGCCAGGTCGGCACTGTCCTTGACCATGCGCATGTTCGACAGCAGCGGCCAGGCGTCGCGGAACTGCAGCTCGGGGTAGCTGTGGCGCAGCTCGTCCACGAGTTTCAGTTCGGCGCTCTGCTCGCCGCCCAGGCCGCGGTCTTCCATGATCAGCCAGACCGTCGCCTTGCCGGCGCGCACTTTGTCGCGGAATGCATTGAGGCCCGGGCCGGGATTGCGCGGATCGCCCCAGTTGCCGCTGCCGAAGGCCGAGGACAGGAAGGGCCGGAAGCGGGTCGAGGACACGACTTCCTTCACGCCCGTGGCGGCGATCACTTCGTCGTGGGTGGGGATGTGGCCGGTCCACACTTCCTTGGACAGGTCGCTGTCGCGGGTGAACACGAGTTCTTTGTGCGCTGCCTCGCCGGGCAGCAGCACCAGGCTGGTGTCCGGTTCGTTCTGGCCGGTGAGGTAGAGCAGGCTGTCTTCCTGCCGGTAGGGCCAGTCGACGTCGCCATTGCGCACGGAGGTCGGCGCGGAGACCAGGATCAGCATCGCGTCCGGGCCGATGCGGCGCGCCAGCTCGGCGCGGCGGGCGGCGTAGTCGGCCGGGCTGGCGGCGACGGCCAGGGCGGGCAGGAGCAGGAGCAGGCACGCCATCGGTGCGCGGCGGGCGAAGCGGGCAAGGCGGATCATCGGGCGGTTCCAGAGAGGCCGGGCGCGGGGCACGGCGGGGCGGCGGGCGGTTGGGGCGGTTGGCGCAACGTGGAAGCGCCGAGTGTAGCCAAGCCGGGCCGGGCTGCCGATGGCCCGGAAGTACCGGATGGCGGGTTTCGCCATCGGCTCCGTCCGATATAGCTGCCTTGCCAATTGCTGCCTCGGCAGTTACTCTGTCGCCCCATGGCCAAGCCCAAGTCCCCCACGCCCGCCCCCATGCTCGCGGCCGCCGGCTTTTATCGCGGCGAGGAGTATTCGATCGAGGAATCGGTCGGCCACATCCTGCGCGTGCTGCTGAACTCCATGAACCGCCGCATCGACGGCCAAATGCAGGCGCACGACCTGACCGCGCTGCAGTGGAAGCCCCTGCTGATGCTGAAGTTCGGCATCGCCGGCACTGCCGCCGAACTGGCCCGGCTCAATTGTTCCGACACCGGCGCCATGACCCGAATGCTCGACCGACTCGAGGCCAAGGGCCTGCTCCAGCGCACCCGCAGCGCCGACGACCGGCGCGTGGTGCACCTGCAGCTCACCGAGGCCGGCGAGCGCGTGGCCGACCACATTCCGCACGGGCTGTCCGCGGTGCTCAACGAGCACCTGGACGGTTTCAGCGCCGACGAATTCACCCAGCTCAAGACCCTGCTGCGCAGGATGATCGCCAATGGCGAGCGCGCGGCGGCCAGTGACGACGACACCACCGACGCGGCCCCCCGGGCCGGCGAAAGGACTGCCAAGTGAGCGCGCTCCCCGAAACCCGTCCCGCGCGCAAGCGTGCCCTGCTCGCCATCGCGGTGCTGGTGGCCGTGGGGGCGATTGCCTACGGCGTGTACTGGTTCGTGTACCTGAGCCATTACCAGGACACCGACGACGCCTACGTGCAGGGAAATGTCGTGCTGGTGACGCCGCAGGTCGCGGGCACGGTGACACGCGTGGACGCCAACGACACCGACCATGTGACCCGCGGACAGCGCCTGGTGGCGCTGGATCCGGCCGACGCGCAAGCGGCGCTGGACGAAGCGCGCGCGACGCTGGCGCAGACGCAGCGCGAGGTTGGCCAGGTCTATGGCAACGATGCGGCCACCGCCTCCGGCGTGCGCACCCACGAAGCCGACCTGGCCAGCGCGGCGGCCGAAACGCGCCGCGCCGAGCAGGACCTGGCGCGCCGCCGCACCCTTGCCGCGCGCCAGGTGATTTCGCGCGAGGACCTGGCCCATGCGCAGGCGACGGTCGATGCCGCCCATGCCGCGGAGAACGCGGCGCGCGCCGCCGTGGATAGCGCACGCGAGCAACTCACCGCCAATCGCGAACTCACGCAAGGCACCAATGCCGCCACGCACCCCAAGGTGCAAGCCGCGGAAGCCAATGTGCGCACCGCGCAGCTGGCGCTCGATCGCGCCACGGTCAGCGCACCGGTGTCGGGCATCATCGCCAAGCGCAGCGTGCAGCTGGGCCAGCGCGTGCAGCCGGGCGTGCCGATGCTGGCGATCGTGCCTCTGGACCAGGTGTGGGTAGACGCCAACTTCAAGGAAGTGCAGCTGCGCAAGATGCGCGTCGGCCAGCCGGCGACGATGCACGCGGACTTGTTCGGCAAGGACGTGGTCTTCCACGGCCGCATCGCCGGGCTGGGTGCGGGCACGGGGGCGGCCTTCGCACTGATCCCGGCGCAGAACGCCACCGGCAACTGGATCAAGGTGGTGCAGCGCGTGCCGGTGCGGATCGCGCTGGATCCCGCCGAGCTGAAGGCGCATCCGCTGCGCATCGGCCTGTCCATGCAGGTCGAGGTGGACGTGGCCAACGACGGCAGCGCGAACGACGGCAACGCCGCCGACAGCAGCACCGCCCGTAACTGACGTGGCCGCGGCTCCGCAACAGGCGGTTGCCGCCGAGCTGCCGCCGCTGACCGGCGGCGCGCTGGCGCTGGGCACGATCGCCCTGGCGCTGGCGACCTTCATGAACGTGCTGGACACGGCGATCGCCAACGTATCCATCCCAGCGATCGCCGGCGACATGGGCGTGAGTCCGAACCAGGGCACGTGGGTGATCACTTCGTTCGCGGTCGCGAATGCGATCTCGGTGCCGCTCACCGGCTGGCTGACCCAGCGCTTCGGCCAGGTGCGGTTGTTCACCGCCAGCGTGGTCCTGTTCGTGATCGCGTCCTTCCTGTGCGGGCTGGCGACCAGCCTGCCGATGCTGATCGCTTTCCGCATCCTGCAGGGCGCGGTCGCGGGGCCGATGATCCCACTGTCGCAGACGCTGCTGCTGTCGAGTTATCCCAAGGCGCGCGCGGGCACGGCGCTGGCGTTCTGGGGCATGACCACGCTGGTTGCGCCCGTCGTCGGCCCCCTGCTCGGCGGCTGGATCACCGACCAGTACAGCTGGCCATGGATCTTCTACATCAATATCCCGATCGGGCTCGCCGCGGCGGCCGCGACCTGGGCGCTGTACCGCGAGCGCGAGTCGGTGGTGCGCCGCCTGCCGATCGACAAGGTCGGGCTTGGGCTGCTGGTGATCTGGGTCGGTTCGATGCAGATCATGCTCGACAAGGGCAAGGAACTGGACTGGTTCCACTCCACGCAGATCGTCGTGCTGGCGCTGGTGGCGGTGATCGGCTTCCTGGTGTTTATCGCCTGGGAGCTCACCGACGAACACCCCGTGGTGGACCTGAGCCTGTTCAAGCGGCGCAATTTCTGGACGGGCTCGCTGGCGATTTCGCTGGGCTTCGGCACCTTTTTCGGCAACCTCGTGCTGCTTCCGCTCTGGCTGCAGCAATACATGGGGTACACCTCCACGCTGGCCGGCATCGTGCTGGCGCCGGTGGGCGTGTTCGCGATCCTGCTCTCGCCTTATGTGGGCCGCAAGATCGGCACCACCGACCCGCGACGGCTGTCCACGGTCGCCTTCGCCACGTTCGCACTGGTGCTGTGGATGCGGTCCTGGTTCAACACCGACGCGGACTTCACCACCATCCTGATCCCGACCCTGGTCCAGGGAGTGGCGATGGCGTTCTTCTTCACGCCGCTGGTGTCGCTGATCCTGTCGGGCCTGCCGCCCGAGCGGATCCCGGCGGCCTCGGGCCTGTCGAACTTCGTGCGCATCACCGCCGGCGCCGTGGGTGCATCGCTGGCGACGACGCTGTGGGAATCGCGCACCACCCTGCACCACGCGCAGCTGTCGGAAGCCATCAACCTGGCCAGCCCCGGTGCAACGTCAACGCTGGCGCAGATGCAGGCCAATGGCCTGGGCCACGACCAGGCGCTGTTCGTGGTCAATCGCCTGATCGACCAGCAGAGCGCGATGCTCGGCGCCAACGACCTGTTCCGCGCCTCGGCGATCCTGTTCCTGTTGCTGATTCCCGTGATCTGGCTGGCGCGGCCCGTGCGCGCAGCCAAGCCCGCGCCGGCCGAGGCAAGCGCCGGCCGAGGCAAGCGCCGCGCACTAGTCGCGCACTAGCCGCGCGGCGAATCGCGTGGCTTGCGCTGCAAAAAAGCCCCGCAGGCGCGGGGCTTTCTTCATGCGGGGCAGCGGGCCGCGCCGTGGTCTACTCGAGGTCTAGGAAGCTGCGCAGCGTCTCGGAACGCGACGGATGGCGCAACTTGCGCAGCGCCTTCGCCTCGATCTGCCGGATGCGCTCGCGGGTGACGTCGAACTGCTTGCCGACTTCCTCCAGCGTGTGGTCCGTGTTCATGTCGATGCCAAAACGCATCCTCAACACCTTGGCCTCGCGGGGCGTCAGGCCGGCGAGGACATCGCTCACGGTTTCCCGCAGGCCGATGTTCGTGGCCGTCTCGATCGGCGACTCGACGTTGGTGTCCTCGATGAAATCGCCGAGGTGCGAATCCTCGTCGTCGCCGATCGGAGTCTCCATCGAGATCGGCTCCTTGGCGATCTTGAGGACCTTGCGGATCTTGTCCTCGGGCATCTCCATCTTCTTGGCCAGCTCTTCGGGCGTGGGCTCGCGGCCCATTTCCTGCAGCATCTGGCGCGAGATGCGGTTGAGCTTGTTGATCGTCTCGATCATGTGCACCGGGATGCGGATGGTGCGCGCCTGGTCGGCGATCGAGCGGGTGATCGCCTGGCGGATCCACCAGGTCGCGTACGTGGAGAACTTGTAGCCGCGGCGGTATTCGAACTTGTCGACCGCCTTCATCAGGCCGATGTTGCCTTCCTGGATCAGGTCGAGGAACTGCAGGCCGCGGTTGGTGTACTTCTTGGCGATGGAGATGACCAGGCGCAGGTTGGCCTCGACCATTTCCTTCTTGGCCTTGCGGGCCTTGGCCTCGCCATAGGCCATGGCGCGGTTGATTTCCTTGATGTCGCCCAGCGACAGGAACAGGCCCTTCTCGATGCCGATCAGCTTTTCCTGCTCGCCGACGATGTCGTCCTTGAACTCGCGCACGCCCGACGACCACTTCTGCTTGCGGCGGATGACCTCGTCGGCCCAAGTGACATTGGTCTCGTTGCCCGGCCAGGCGCGGATGAAATCCTTGCGCGGCATCTTGGCGCTGCGGGTGGCGATGTCGAGGATCTTGCGCTCGTGGTCCTTGATCGAACTGACCACCTCGCGCAGCTTGCGCAGGAAGCTCTCGGTCTGGACCATCGGCAGCTTGAGGCGCATGAACTCGGCGGCCATTTCCTCGCGCAGCTTGTGCGTCTTCTTGTCCGACGGGCCGACCTTGGCATGGCTCTTCTGGAACTTGCCGTACAGGCCCTTGAGCACTTCCATGCGGCGCGCGACTTCGGCCGGATCCGGGCCGGTGTCGACGGCGGCGGTTTCCTCGCCCTCCTCGCCCTCGACGGCCTCTTCCTCGACCTCGGCCAGTTCCTCGGCGATCAGCTCGGCGGGGATTTCCTCGGCCGGCGGCTCGACGTCGGTGAAGCCGGTGACGACCTCGCCCAGGCGCTTCTTGCCCTCGATGTGCTGGTCGTAGTCCTCGAGCAGCAGGTGGATGGACCAGGGGAAGCTGGCCAGCGAGGAGTGGACCTGCAGCAGGCCCTCCTCGATGCGCTTGGCGATGGCGATTTCGCCTTCGCGCGTCAGCAGTTCGACCGTGCCCATCTCGCGCATGTACATGCGCACGGGATCGGTGGTGCGGCCGCCCTCGGTGTCGAGCGCGCTCAGCGCGGCCGCGGCTTCCTCGGCGGCGACGGTGTCGTCGTCGGTGCGGGTCGGGGTGGCGTCGGAGAGCAGCAGTGTCTCGGCGTCGGGCGCAACCTCGTGCACCTCGATGCCCATGCCATTGATCATGCCGATGATGTCTTCGATCTGCTCCGGGTCGACGATGTCGTCGGGCAGGTGGTCGTTGACCTCGGCATAGGTCAGGTAACCCTGCTCCAGGCCCTTGCTGATCAGCAGCTTGATTTCGTTCTGTTGCGCCGGGCGATCGGTGGCCATGGACTCTGCCGTGAGGGTTGCAAATGAACCACGTAGTATATACGGCGGGGGACGGTCGGTCCATGCCGTTGATTCTTAACGGGTTCGATGCAAGGGACGATGTGGGAGGGCCTGCGCCCCCGACTGCTGTAACGGGTTGCTTCACCGGCCACGGCCACGCGGGTCGGGGCTGGCGCTCCTGCCTACGGGGCGGCCGGGGGAACGCGGAGCCGGAAGGTGACGGGCCCGTCGTTCACGAGGCTGACCATCATGTGGGCGCCGAAGCGGCCGGTTTCAAGCCCCGGGTGGGCGTCGCAGCACAGGACCACCAGGCGCTCGAAGCCGGCCCGGCCGAGTTCCGGGGATGCCGCCGCAGTGAAGCTGGGCCGCATGCCGCTGTCGGTGTCGGCGGCCAGGGTGAACTGCGGCACCAGCAACAGGGCGCCGCCGGTGTCGGTGAGCGAGAGGTTCATCTTGCCGGCCGCGTCGGAAAAGACGCGATAGCCGAGGAGGCGCTGGGCCATGCGCGAGAACTGCGGCTCGCCGTCGCCGGGCTCGACCGCGACCAGGGCCAGCAGGCCCGGGCCGATCGCGCCGACGCGTTCGCCGCCGACGTGGACGGCGGCTTCGGTGACGCGCTGGATCAGGGCGATCATGCCGCCAGTCTAGACTAGGGCCATGACCGCTTCCGATGTGTTCGGCCGCCTGTTGTTCGCACTCGCCTGGCTGCCCGGCCGGCTGCCGCTGGCCGCGCAGCGCGTGATCGGCCGCGGGTTCGGTCGGCTGGTGCGGGCGGCCAACCTGCGCGAGGCGCGCATCGCGCTGCGCAATGTCGAACTGGTGGCGCCCGAGTTGCCCGCGCCGGACCGCGAACGCCTGGCCCTCGACGTGCTACGCGCGACCGGCGCCAACGCCATGGAGACCCTGCGCGTGTGGACCCGCGGCCGCGCGGCCAACCTGGCGCTGGTGCGCGAGGTGCGCGGCCGCGAACGCCTGGACGCCGCGCTGGCCCAGGGCCGCGGCGCCATCGTGTCGGCGCCGCACTACGGCAACTGGGAACTGATGATCGAGTACCTGGCCAACGTGGCGCCGTTCGCGCTGGTGTATCGGGTGCCCGAGAAACGCTTTGGCGATGTCTTCCTGCGCCTGGCGCGGCGCGGGCACAACGTCACCCTGGTGCCGGCCGAGAGCACGGCGATGCGACCCCTGTTCCGCGCCCTGCAGGCCGGCCAGCTGGTCGGCATCACGCCCGACCAGCAGCCCAAGCTGGGCGCCGGCGAATTCGCGCCCTTCTTCGGGCGCGAGGCACTGACGCTGACGCTGATCCCCAAGCTGGCGCAGCGCAGCGGCGCGCCGGTGGTCTACGCCTGGGCCGAACCGGTGGCCGGGGGCTTCGACATCGTGTTCGAGGACGCGCCCGCGGGCATCGCCAACCCCGACCTGCGCCTCGCCACCACCGCCATGAACGCGAAGGTCGAGGAGATCGCGCGGCGGCGGCCCGACTGGTACCAGTGGACCTACAAGCGCTTCAGCCGGCGTCCGCGCGGCTCGGGCGAGGACAATCCCTATTACCCGGACTGCTACTGAGGCGCGTCGGCGCCGCGGCTCATTCGTTCCAGAATTGCGGCGTCAGCAACACCAGGATCGTGAACACCTCCAGCCGCCCGAGGATCATCGCGATACTGCAGATCCAGGTGGCGAGGTCGTCCAGCCCGCCGAAGCCATGCGCGACCCCGGCGATGCTGCCGCCGAGGTTGTTGAGGCAGGAGGTGATCGCCGCCATCGAGGTCAGCGCGTCCACGCCGGTGGCCGCCACGCCCAGCGTCATCGCCACGAAGCTCAGCACGTACAGCGTGCAGAAGCCGCCGACCGAGATCACCACGCTCTCGGACACGCGCTTGCCGCCGACCTTGACCACGAACTGCCCCTTGGGATGCACCAGCTGCAGGATCTCGCGCAGCCCCTGGCGCACCAGCATCTGCCAGCGCGCCACCTTGATCCCGCCGGCGGTGGAGCCCGAGCAGCCGCCGATGAAGGCCAGCAGCAGGAGCAGCATCGGCGCCGCGCCCGGCCACGCCGAGTAGTCCGTGGACACGAAACCCGTCGTGCTGATGTTGGACGCAGCCTGGAACAGGCCATGGCGCAACGATTCGCCGGCGCTCGGGAAGGTGCCGTGGGCCCACAGCGTCGCCGCCACGGCCAGGCCGGCGATCACCGCCACCAGCAGGAAGGTGCGCAACTCCGAATCGGCCTGGTAATGCGCCAGGGTCGCGCGCCGCCAGGCATACCAGTGCATGCCAAAGTTGGCGCCGGCGACCAGCATCAGCAGGGTCGCCATGCCTTCGAGCATGGGGCTGTGCCAGAAACCGAAGCTGGCGTCGTGGGTGGAAAAGCCGGTGGTGGATACCGTCGACATGGCCTGGCAAATGGCGTCGAACAGGCTCATGCCACCGACCCAGTAGGTGAGCGTGCACAGTGCATTGAGGCCCAGGTAGACCATCCACAGCGCGCGCGCGGTTTCGGCGATGCGCGGGGTCAGGCGGTTGTCCCGGGTGGGGCCCGTGGTCTCGGCGCGGAACAGCTGCATGCCGCCGACCTTGAGCATCGGCAGGATCGCCACCGCCAGGATGACGATGCCCATGCCGCCGATGAAGCCCAGCGATTGCCGGTAGAACAGCACGCTGCGCGGCAGGGTATCGAGGCCGACGATCACCGACACGCCGGTCGTGGTCAGCCCCGAGGTCGCCTCGAACACTGCATCGGTAAGGCTGAGGTGGGGCGCCGCCAGGGTGAACGGCAGGGCCAGCACGATGCTGGCCAGGATCCAGATGGCGGCGGTGACCAGGAAGCCGTCGCGCAGGCGCAGCTCAACGTGCACGTGGCGCACCGGGTACCAGAGCAGCAGGCCGATCGCGCCGATCGCCAGGAAGGAATCGAGGAAGGCGCCCTGGGTGTTCTCTCCCAGCCAGTGCGCGATCACCATCGGCGGCACCGCGACCAGCGAGCTCAGCGCGATGATCGCGCCGAAGATCCGCTGCATGGCCTGGCGGCGCGAACCCATCTCAGGCGGTGCCGGCCTGGAACAGCGCGTCCACCTGCGGCATCTGCCGCTTGTCCATCACGAACAGGATCACGTGGTCGCCCGGCTCGATCACCACGTCGTGGTGGGCGATCAGCAGCTTGTCGCCGCGCACGATGCCGCCGATGGTGGTGGCCTCGGGCAGGTCGAGCTCCTCCAGCGAGCGGCCGATCACCCGCGAGGTGCGGCGGTCGCCGCGAACGACGGCTTCGATGGCCTCGGCCGCGCCGCGGCGCAGCGAGTACACCTGCGCCGGCGCGCCCTCGCGGATGTGCGCGAGCAGCGCGCTCAGCGTCACCAGCTGCGGGCTGACCGCGATGTCGATGCTGCCGCCTTCGACCAGTTCCGCGTACGAGGGCCGGTTGATCAGCGACAGCACGCGCGGGCAACCCAGGCGCTTGGCCAGCATCGCCGACAGGATGTTGGCCTCGTCGTCGTTGGTCAGCGCCATGTAGACATCGGTCTGGTCGATGTTCTCCTCGCGCAGCAGGTCTTCGTCGGCACAGTCGCCGACCAGCACGATCGAGTTCAGCAATTCCTCGGCGATGCTGCGGGCACGCTCGCGCGAGCGTTCCAGGACCTTCACCTGGTAGCGGTTCTCCAGCCGGCGCGCCAGCTTGCGGCCGATGTTGCCGCCGCCGGCGATCATCAGGCGCTTGGTCGGCCGGTTGTCGAGCCGGCGCAGTTCGCTCATCACGGTGCGGATGTTGCGGGCGTCGGCGAGGAAAAACACCTCGTCGTCGGCCTGGATGACCGTGCTGCCTTCGGGCTTGATCGCGCGGTCGCCGCGGAACACCGCCGCCACGCGCGCGTCCACGTTGGCCGGCAGGTGCTGGCGCAGCTCGCGGATCTCGTGCCCGACCAGGGCGCCGTCGCGCACCGCGCGGACGCCGACCAGCTGGGCACGGCCGTCGGCGAAGTCCAGCACCTGCAGCGCGCCGGGATACTCGAGCAAGCGCTCGATGTGCCGGGTCACCAGTTGCTCGGGCGAAATGGCCGCGGTCACCGCCCCGGCGAAGGCCATGTACTCGGCCTCGCGCAGGCGCGCCACGCGGGTCGGCGTGCCGAACTGGCGCTCGGCCACCTGGCAGGCGACCAGGTTGACCTCGTCGCTCGAGGTCACGGCGACCAGCAGGCCGGCCTCTTCCGCGCCGGCCTGGGCCAGCACGCTGGGCAGGGAGGCGTGGCCGACCACGGTGCGGATGTCGAGCTTTTCGGCCAGGTCGCGCAGGCGCTGGTGGTCGGTGTCCACCACGGTGATGTCGTTCTTTTCGGTGGCCAATGCCGCGGCGACCGAGGAACCGACCTGGCCGGCGCCAAGGATGAGGATGTTCATGTGCATTCCCTGGCGCGTGGGGTCGCCATGATAGCCGCGCATCCGCCGGGCCGCATGGGGCGGATCGCCCATGCGCCGCGGCTCACGGGCTGTCGTCCTCGAGCGCGTCGGCGTGGCAGCCCGCGCCGAGCGCGTCCAGCGGCACCAGGTACCAGTCGCGGCGATTGGCCGTGCCCACGCGCAGCGGCCGCGCGGTGGCGCCGGCGAAGCAGGCGGCGAGCTCCTGCGGCTGCGACAGCAGCAGGCGCCGGTGCACGGGATCGGCGCGCAGCCAGGCGGAGCCCTGTCGCAGCTGCTCGGGAAGCGTGGTGCGGAAGCCGAATTCGACCGTGGGTCCGCGCGCCTGCAGCAGGGTCTGTTCCTTCCAGCCGACCAGCCCGATCACGGTGTCGGCGCCGGCGAGCGCGCGGGCCCGCTGCATCAGGGCCGACGCGGAACTGCTGGGATCCAGCACGGGGTGCGCGACGAAGCCATAGCCGCACCACAGCGCCACCAGCAGCACGGCCACCGCGCGCGGCGCCTGCGCGACGCGCGACCACAGCGCCGCGAGCAATCCGGTCGCGCCCACCGCGGCCAGCATCATCCACAGCCAGCGCACCTCGCCACCCAGGCCGCGGTCGGCCGCCAGCGCAACCATCGCCTTCAACGGCGCCACCAGGCCCAGCACGCCCAGCACCAGCAGCAGCGCGGACAGCGCCATCGCGAAGCACAGCAGGGCGAAGCGGAAGCCGCGCCGCTGCAACAGGGCATCGAGGTAGGGCGCGGCCGCCCAGGCCACGGCAGGCAGCATCGGCAGGATGTACATGTCGCGCTTGCCCGGGCTGGCGCTGAAGAAGGCCAGCACCATCAGGGCCCAGGCCAGGGGCAGCCAGGTGCGCGCGTCGCGGGCGCGCCAGGCGTCGCGCCAGTCGCGCCACAGCCAGGCGAAGGCGAGCGAGAACGGCAGCCAGAACCCGGCGATGATGCCGGCGAAATACCAGGCCGGCTTGTTGTGCTGCCAGGCCTCCGCGTAGCGCGTGGCGGTCTGCTTGAACAGCAGGTTGTCGAGGTAGGCGCGATGTTCCGGATCGCCGCTGGCCAGCGCCGCGACCACCATTGGCACCAGCCACAGCGCGATGGCAAGCAGGAACGCCAGCGCGCCCAGTGCCCAGCGGCCGCGATCGCTGCCGCCGCCAACACCCGGTTGCAGCGGGGTCAGCTGCAACGGAGCCAGCTGCAACGGAGCCAGTCCCAGCCAGCGCTGCCAGCGCATCGCCGCGTAGGGCAGCAACACCAGCAGGGGCAGGAAGCCGACGCCCTTGAGGATCACGCCGATGCCGGCGAAGAAACAGCCAAGCCAGTACGCGCGCCAGTCCGGCCCGAGCAGCAGGTGGCGCAGCAGGCCGTACAGGGCGGCGGTGGTCGTGAAGACCAGGGTCGGGTCGATCTGCGCGCGCTTGAACTGGTAGTCGAATTGCAGCGCCGACAGCACCGCCACCGCCGCGAGCAGGCCGGCGCGGTGGTTCCACAGCCGGCGGCCGAGGTCGTAGGTCAGCGCCAGCACGCCCAGGCCCGAGAGCAGCGAGGGCAGCAGGAAGCTCCAGCGCCAGCTGCCGAGCAGCGAGCGCGCGCCGGCGAGCAGCCAGAAATACAGCGGCGGCTTGTCGGGATACAGCTCGTGTCCGCGATGCGGGAACAGCCACGAGCCG
The DNA here is from genome assembly GCA_025352045.1 of Gammaproteobacteria bacterium. Lineage (GTDB taxonomy): Bacteria > Pseudomonadota > Gammaproteobacteria > Xanthomonadales > Xanthomonadaceae > Arenimonas. The sequence continues at coordinate 17,470 of JANXUD010000114.1, forward strand.
CCGTCGAACATCTGCCTGGCCACCAGCACGAAGCGCGGCTCGTCCGAGGGCCAGGGGTCGCGCAGGCCATAGCCCGCGAACAGCACCAGCAGGGCGATACCGGACAGCCAGTACAGGTCGCGGCGCTGGCGTGCGTCGAGCTTGGGCAGCAGGGTCATCGGACGGCGCCAGTCTCGTCGCGAACGGCAGAGGCGACGGGGGCGGCGGAGGTGGCGGCAGCGCGCTTGCGCAACAGGGCGTAGAAGAAACCGTCCATGCCCTGCTCGCCGGGCAGGCGTTGCCGGCCCGCGCCCGAAGCGCGGCCGAAGCGTGCATCCAGCGGCTGCGCCTGCGCATCGGCCTGGCGCGCAAGGAAGGCGCCGACCTGCCCGGCGTTCTCGGCCTGCAGCACGGAGCAGGTGGCGTACAGCAAGGCGCCGCCGGGCTTGAGCCGCGGCCAAAGGGCATCGAGCATGGCCGCCTGCGTCGCCACCAGCGCGGGGATGTCGTCGGCGCGGCGATGCCACTTGATGTCGGGCTGGCGGCGGACGATGCCGGTGGACGAACAGGGCGCGTCGAGCAGGATCGCGTCGAACTGGTCCGCCGGCGCCAGCCAGTCGCCAGGCCGGGTCGCGTCGCCGGCCAGCAACACCACGCGCGGCGAGGCCAGCCCCAGGCGCGCCAGGTTGTCGGCCACGCGGCGCAGGCGGCGCGGCTCCAGGTCCACCGCCAGCAGGGCGCCATTCGGGCCAAGGCGCGCGGCCAGTTGCGCGCACTTGCCGCCGGGCGCGGCGCAGGCATCGAGCACGGTGGCGTCGGGCGCGGCGTCGAGCGCCTCGACGGCCAACTGCGCGGCGCCGTCCTGCACCCAGGCGCGGCCGGCGCGCCAGCCGGGCAGGCGATCGGGCACCGCTGGTGCATCCAGGCGCAGGCCGAGCGCGGGCGCGTCGGGCGCCTCGGCGTCGAGTCCGTCATCGCGCAGCAGCTGCAGGTAGTCCTCGCGCGTGCCGAGCGTGGCGTTCACAGCAAGCCAGAGCGGCGCCGCGTGGTTGTTGGCCTCGGCGATCGCCGCCCAGTCGTCCGGCCAGTCGCGTTGCAGCGCCGCGAGCAGCCAGTCGGGATGCGACAGCGCGACCGCGGGGTCTTCGCTCGCGGGCCAGGGTTCGCGCGAGGCGCGGCGCAGCAGCGCGTTCACCAGGCCGACGTGGTTCGCGCGGCCCAGCGTGCGCGCGGCTTCGGCGGTGGCGCCGACCGCGGCATGCGGCGACAGCTTGAGCGCGTCCAGTTGCGCCAGGCCCGCGAGCAGCAGCGCGTGCACGATCGCGTCGCGGCCACGCAGGCCATGCGCGAGCCACTGGTCGAGCACGAATTCGTAGCGCCGCCGGTGCCGCAGCACGGCGAAGCAGATGGCTTCCAGCAGGGCCCGGTCGCGCGGGTCGGCGATGCCGGGCAGCACGTTGGCCAGCTCCGCCTTCAGCGAGCGGCCCTCGACCAGCACGACATGCAGGCTGTGCGCGGCCTGGGCGCGCAGGGCCGACCCCGGTGGCGGCGGGCCGGCGCGCGAGGGCGCGTTGCCGCGCGTTTCGCCGCCCGCCGGCGGCGCGCTCACGCGCTCCTCAGCGCCGAGCGGGCATTGAGGTAGTCGGCCACCGGCATCGGACGGCCGCCCTCGCGTTGCACCTGCAGCAGGCGCAGCGCACCGTGGCCGCAGGCGATGTCCATGCCCATCTTCGTCGCCATCAGCACGGTGCCCGGCGGCTGCTTGTGCACGAGGGGCAGGTAGCGCGCGCCATGCACGCGCAGGCGCTCGCCGGCGACCACCGCCTCGCAGACAGGCCAGGGCGAGAAGGCGCGCACGCGCCGTTCAAGCACATCGGCGGGCTGGGCCCAGTCCAGCCGCGCCTCGGCCTTGTCGAGCTTGCGGGCGTAGGTCACGCCGTCGGCAGCCTGCGGCTGCGCCACCGGGCGCAGGCCGGCGCGCAGCAGCTTCAGTCCATCCTCGAGCGCCTCGGCCGCCAGCCGCGACAGGCGCGCATGCAGGCTGCCGGCGGTGTCGTCGGCGGCGATCGGCGTGGACAGCGAGAGCAGCACCGGCCCGGTGTCCAGGCCTTTTTCCATCTGCATCAGGCAGACGCCGGTCTGCGCATCGCCGGCCTCGATCGCGCGCTGGATCGGCGCCGCGCCGCGCCAGCGCGGCAACAGGGAGGCGTGCAGGTTCCAGCCGCCCAGGCGCGGGATCGACAGCACCGACGCGGGGAGGATCAGCCCGTAGGCAATCACCACCAGCAAGTCCGGTTGCAGCGCGCGCAGCGCATCGCGCGACAGCGCGGACTTGAAATCCGCCGGCTGCGCGATCGGCCAGCCGCGGGCCAGGGCCTCGGCCTTGACCGGCGAGATCGTCACCTGGCGGCCGCGGCCCGCGGGCCGGTCGGGCTGGGTGTAGACGGCGACGAGTTCGTCGCGCGCACCAGCCACGCGCAGGGCCGGGACGGCGAACTCGGGGGTGCCCGCGAAGACGATCCGCAACGCCATCAGGCGGCGTCTTCGGAACCTTCGTCGGCCAGGCGCTTCTGCTTGGCCAGCTTGCGCTTCACCAGTTCGCGCTTGAGCGGCGAGAGGTAGTCCACGAACACCTTGCCGGCGAGGTGGTCCATCTCGTGCTGGATGCACACGGCCAGCAGGCCCTCGGCCTCCAGGGCGAAGTGCCTGCCGTCGCGATCCAGGGCTTCGACCTGGATGCGCTCGGCGCGGGTGACGTCGGCGTAGATGCCGGGGACCGACAGGCAGCCTTCCTGGTAGACCTGGCTGCCTTCCGAGGACAGGATCACCGGATTGACGAGCACCATGGGCTGCGAATGTTCCTCGCTGATGTCCAGGACCAGCAGGCGCTCGTGCACGTCCACCTGGGTGGCGGCCAGGCCGATGCCGGGCGCCTCGTACATCGTTTCGAGCATGTCGTCGGCCAGTTTGCGGATGCGGGCATCGACCGCGGCCACGGGCCTGGCGACGGTGCGCAAGCGCGGATCGGGGAATTCTAGGATCGGCAATCTGGCCATCGGAACTGGGAACCGGGTCGCAAGGGCAGCGGGGGGTCGGTTTCCATTGTAGCCCTTCCGCTTGCATCCTGCGTCTGAATCTGGGCTATATTGCCATCACTTGTCTTGGGGAATCAGGTGGATAGCAGCCATGTTTAAACGGCTTCTTGCAGTTTCGACTGCCATGCTTCTCACCCTCGCCAGCTTCGCCCTTGCGGCGGAACTGCGCGCGGACCATCCGAGTTCCTACACCGTCCAGAAGGGTGACACCCTTTGGGACATCTCGGCGCGTTTCCTGTCCAAGCCCTGGCTATGGCCGGAGATCTGGCAGGCCAACCCGCAGGTCAAGAACCCGCACCGGATCTATCCCGGTGACGTGCTCAGCCTGGTCTACGTGAACGGCCAGCCGCGCGTCACCGCCGGCCCGGAGCCGCAGATCCGCACCGGCGAGTCGGTCGACACCGTCCCGCTGTCGCAGATCGAACCGTGGCTCAAGGAACTGACCGTGGTGCAGGACCCCAAGTCCTTCCCCTACGTCGTGGGCATCGAGGAAGACCGCCTGCTCAGCTCCGCCGGCATGGTCGTCTACGTGCGCGGCATGCAGGGCGCGCAGGCCGGGCAACTGGTCCAGGTGGCGCGGCCGATGAGCCTTTACACCATGGCCAAGGTGAAGGGTCGTCCGATGGGTGGCATCTCGCCGCTGGATTTCCGTGCCGACCGGATGCACTCGCACTGGTCCTACGACGATTCACCCTGGGAAGCGCACGGCGAGAAGCTCGGCAACGAGATGATGCTGCATTCGATCGGCGAGGTATTGCGCAACCAGGGCGGTGTCACCGTCGTGCTGCTGCGCGAGGAAGGCCGCGACGTGCACGTCGGCAACCGCATCCTGCCGGCCGAGGACCGCCCGTACTGCAACTGCTTCATCCCGCATCCGGCGGCGTCGATCCCGGACGGCGCGCAGATCCTGGCGGTCCCGGACGGCCTGCGCTTCGCCGGCCCGCGCTCGGTGGTCGCGCTGTCGGTCGGCTCGCGCGACGGCGCCGACAACGGCACGGTCTACTCGATCTGGCACCACGGTGCGTTGCGCCCGGATATCGTCGCGCACCGCCAGCCGTTCGCGCAGCAGGGCGACAAGCTGCAGATGCCGGACGACTTCATCGGCCACGTGATGGTGTTCCGCACCTTCGAGCGGGTCAGCTACGGCCTGATCATGGATGGCATCCGCCCGGCGCGGACCAACGACCTGCTCAAGAATCCCGACGCGACCCAGTAAGTCGCACGCGGCGTTCCAGTGTTTCCCGACATCACGGCGCCCACGGGCGCCGTGATGCTGTGCGGGCATGGAAGACGCCCCCGCCCTCTCGATCCTCTTGCGCAGCGGCGCGCCCACGGCGCTGCTGCGCAAGGCGCTGGAACAGGCGAGCTCGGCGTCGGCGCTGCTTGCGCTGGGCGAGCGCGGATGGCGCCAGGCCGGCCTCCCGGAAGAGGCCATCGAACGCCTGCTCCAGCCCGACCCGCGCGCCCAGGCGCGCGACGCGGCCTGGCTGGCCGGCGCGGGCCACCGCCTGGTCGGCTGGCACGAGGCTGACTATCCCGGCCTGCTGCGCGAGGTCGCCCATCCGCCTGCCGGCTTGTACGTGGTCGGCGATGTCGGGCTGCTCTGGCACCCGCAGGTCGCCGTGGTCGGTAGCCGGCGGCCCAGTGCCGGCGGCCGCGACACAGCCCGCTGCTTTGCGCGCGCCTTCGCCGAATCGGGGCTGGCGGTATGCAGCGGCCTGGCGGAGGGCATCGATACCGAAGCGCACCTGGGCGCACTCCAGGCCGGGCGCACGGTGGCGGTGCTGGGCACCGGGCCCGATCGCTGCTTCCCGGCCGAGAATGCCGCTCTGATGGCCCGGATCGGGGCCGAAGGCACCGTGGTCACCGAGCATCCGCCCGGCACGCCGGGCGTCCCCAGCCATTTCCCCAGCCGCAATCGCATCATCGCCGGGCTGAGCCTGGGCACCCTGGTGGTGGAGGCCGCGCTGCGCTCGGGCGCCCTGATCACCGCCCGGCTCACCGCCGAGGCCGGGCGCGAAGCCTTCGCCGTGCCGGGCTCGATCCACAACCCCATGGTGCGCGGCTGCCACCGGCTGATCCGCGAAGGCACCCAACTGGCGGAGTCGCCGCAGGAGGTGATCGAGTCGCTGGTGCAGGTGGCCGCCGCGCAGGCGGCGCTGTTGCGCGGGCGGCTGGCGGCGGCCGTACCCGACCCGGATGTGGCCTGGGCGGCCGAGCGGGGCAGGCGCGAGCGACCGCAGCGGTCGGGCAGCCCTGGCCCGGGATTGTTTCCTGCCGGTGCGCCCCAAGATTCCGGTGAGGCGCTGCTGTGGCGCTGCCTCGGCCACGATCCGGTGAACCTCGACCAACTCTGCCAGCGGACCGGATTGACGCTCGGACCCCTCTCGGCCATGCTGCTGTCATTGGAGTTGGACGGGAGGATCACCGCCGAACATGGTCGCTACATCCGCCGTTCCTGAACTTCCCCCGGGCACCGACGCACGGTGCAAGCGATAGGGTGATGAAAGAAACCATACTCGACGTACTCCTCTTTCTGTTCGAACACTATTTCTACGAGGATCCCGACGCGGTCCGCGATCGCGATTCCCTCCAGCAAGGCCTCCTGCAGGCCGGCTTCAGCCCCGCGGAAATCAACAAGGCCTTCGACTGGCTCGACGGCCTCGCCGAGCAGCGGCCGACCACGGCCGAAGCGCGCGTGGGCGGCCCGGTGCGGGTGTTCGTCGACGCCGAGCAGGACCGGCTCGATATTGAGTGCCGCGGCTTCCTGATGTTCCTGGAGCAGCACGGCGTGCTCGATGCCGACCAGCGCGAGCTGGTCATGGACAGGGCCATGGCCCTGGACCAGGACGAGGTGGACGTGGACGACCTGAAGTGGGTCGTGCTGATGGTCCTGTTCAACCAGCCGGGCTCCGAAGCCGCGTTTGCCTGGATGGAAAACCAGATCTTCGGGGACGATCCCGAACCAATTCACTGAGGGCCGGTACTCGGGATCCGGCACGCGCTCTCACGACTGCGTGAGACACGAAACTTGACACGGGCGGCCTCCGGGGCCACTTAATAAATAAGGACGGGCCCGCGGATACGCGGGCTTTGCCGTCTGCGCCCCCCCATTCATCCTTCCGGAGCCTGCACGCTTTCATGGCCAAGAACCTGCTCATCGTCGAATCGCCCGCCAAGGCCAAGACGATCAACAAGTACCTGGGCAAGGACTTCACCGTCCTGGCCTCGTACGGCCATGTCCGCGACCTGGTGCCCAAGGAGGGCGCGGTGGATCCCGACAAGGGATTCGCGATGCGCTACGAGCTGATCGAGAAGAACGAAAAGCACGTCGAGGCCCTGTCCAAGGCGGCCAAGGGCGCCGAATCCATCTACCTCGCCACCGACCCGGATCGCGAGGGCGAGGCGATCAGCTGGCACATCGCCGAGATCCTGAAGGAGCGCGGCCTGCTCGAGGGCAAGGCCCTGCACCGCGTGGTGTTCACCGAGATCACGCCGCGCGCCATCCGCGAGGCGGTGGACCATCCGCGCAAGATCGCCGGCGACCTGGTGGACGCGCAGCAGGCACGGCGCGCGCTGGACTACCTGGTCGGCTTCAACCTGTCGCCGGTGCTGTGGCGCAAGGTGCAGCGCGGCCTGTCCGCCGGCCGCGTGCAGTCGCCGGCGCTGCGCATGATCGTCGAGCGCGAGGAGGAGATCGAAGCCTTCGTCCCGCGCGAGTACTGGTCGATGGAGGCCGAGCTCGCGCATCCGCAGCAGGCCTTCACCGCGCGCCTGGTGAAGCTCGACGGCGCCAAGTTCGAGCAGTTCACCGTCACCGATTCCAAGTCCGCGCAGGCCGCGCGCGAGCGGGTGATCGCGGCGGCTGGCGACGCGCTGCACGTCACCGACGTCACCAGCAAGGAGCGCAAGCGCCGGCCTTCGCCGCCCTTCATCACCTCCACGCTGCAGCAGGAGGCCGCGCGCAAGCTCGGCTTCACCACCAGCCGCACCATGCGCGTGGCGCAGAAGCTGTACGAGGGCTTCGCGCTGGGCGAGGAAGGCACGATCGGCCTGATCAGCTACATGCGTACCGACTCCACGCATATCTCCGACGAGGCGCTGGCCGAGCTGCGCGACGTGATCGCGCGCGACTTCGGCACCGGCGCGGTGCCGGACAAGCCCAACGTCTACAAGACCAAGTCCAAGAACGCGCAGGAAGCGCACGAGGCGATCCGCCCGACCTCCGCGCTGCGGACCCCGGCGAGCGTCGCCAAGTACCTGGGCGACGACGAGCGCCGCCTCTACGAGCTGGTGTGGAAGCGCGCAGTCGCCTCGCAGATGGTGCCGGCGACGATGAACACGGTCAGCGTCGAGCTGGCCGCCGGCAGCCAGCACTCCTTCCGCGCGAGCGGCACCACGATCATCGACCCCGGCTTCCTGGCGGTGTACGAGGAAGGCAAGGATGCGAAGACCACCGAGGACGAGGACGAGGGCCGCAAGCTGCCGCTGATGAAGCTGGGCCAGAACGTGCCGCTCAACTCCATCCACACCGACCAGCACTTCACCGAGCCGCCGCCGCGCTTCTCCGAGGCCTCGCTGGTGAAGACGCTCGAGGAATACGGCATCGGCCGGCCGTCGACCTATGCCAGCATCATCCAGGTGCTGCTGTTCCGCGACTATGTGTCGCTGGACAACCGCCGCTTCAAGCCGACCGACGTCGGCCGCGCGGTGGCCAAGTTCCTGGCCGGGCGTTTCGCGCAATACGTGGACTACGATTTCACCGCCCGGCTCGAGGACGAGCTCGACGCAGTGTCGCGCGGCGAGGAGGACTGGACGCCGCTGCTCGAGCGTTTCTGGGGCCCGTTCAAGAAGATGGTGGACGAGGAATCGGCCCGCGACCGTGGCGAGGAGACCGCGCGCGTGCTCGGCCCGGACCCGGCCAGCGGCAAGCCCGTGGTCGCGCGCATCGGCCGCTACGGCCCGATGGTGCAGATCGGCACGGTGGACGACGAGGAGAAGCCCACTTTCGCCTCGTTGCGCCCGGGCCAGAGCATCTTCACCATCACGCTGGAGGAGGCGCAGAAGCTGTTCACCCTGCCGCGCCAGCTCGGCCCGATGGATGGCAAGGAACTCACCGTCGCGATCGGCCGCTTCGGTCCGTTCGTGAAGCGTGGCGACACCTATGCCTCGCTGGACAAGACCGACGATCCCTACGAGATCGACTACGAACGCGGCGCCGCGCTGATCCGCGCCCGTGAGGAACTGCTGGCCAACCGCCTGATCAGGAGCTTTGGCGACAGCGCCATCCAGGTGCTCAACGGCAAGTACGGCCCCTACATCACCGACGGCGACAAGAACGGCAAGATCCCCAAGGACCGCGATCCGAAGACGCTGACGCTGGAGGAGTGCGAGGCGATCCTGCTCGCGGCCCCGCCGCGGCCCACGCGCGGACGTTTCGGCCGCGCGGCGAAGAAAGCCGCGCCTGCGGCGAAGAAGGCCGCCGCGGCCGATGGCGCCGCGCCCGCGAAGAAGGCGGCCAAGAAAGTCGTGAAGAAGACGGCGAAGAAAGCGGCGAAGAAAACCGCCGGCAAGACCGCGAAGACAGTCGCGAAGAAGGCGAGCACGCCGAAGACCGCTGCAGCCGCAGCCGCGACATCATCGGCGAAACCCGCCGCAAGGAAGCCAGTGAAGAAGACAGCCAAGAAAGCGGCGAAGAAAGTCGTTGCCGCACCGCCCGTGGTCGAAGCGCCGCCCAAGCCGGTCATCCGCATCGGCACCACCCTGGTCAAGAAGGCGCCGGCTGCCAGCTGAGGCAGCCGCGATGCGGCGCGATGCGGGGCCGGTTCTCTCACAAACGTGAACGGGGCGTTGTCTGCAAGGCTGTGAAGGAACCGGCCCCGTTCACGTTTGTGAG
>JANXUD010000075.1 GCA_025352045.1 Gammaproteobacteria bacterium
CCTTCGTCGTGCTGGATGATGCCGACCTCGACGCGACCATCCCGATGGCGGTGACCTCGCGCTTCGCCAACGCGGGGCAGACCTGCATCGCCGCCAAGCGCTTCATCGTCACCCCCGGCATCGCCGATGAATTCGTCCGACGCTTCGCGCAAGCCGCCGCCGGGCTTGCTGTCGGCGACCCGGACGATCCGGCCACGACGCTTGCGCCGATGGTGCGCGCCGACCTGCGCGACGAGCTCCATCACCAGGTCGAGGCGAGCATCTCCGCGGGCGCAGTTCCACTGGTCGGTTGCACGCCGGGCCGGGGCGCCAGCCACTACCCGGCGTCGATCCTGGACCACGTCGTCCCCGGCATGCCCGCTTACTCGGAGGAACTGTTCGGCCCCGTCGCCAGCATCCTGCGCGCCACCGACGAAGCCGACGCCCTGCGTATCGCCAATGACACCAGCTTCGGCCTCGGCGCGAGCGTTTGGACCTGCGACGCCGCGCGCGGCGAGGCCCTGGCGCGCGGCATCCGCGCCGGCGCCTGTTTCGTCAACGCCATCGTCCGTAGTGACGTGCGGCTGCCCTTCGGTGGCACCAAGGGCTCGGGCTACGGGCGCGAATTGGCCGAGCATGGCATCCACGAGTTCATGAACATCCAGACCCTGTATGTCGATGCCTCGCCGGCGGGCGCAATACTCGCCAACCACCCAGGCGAGTAAAAAATGGGGTCAGAGTGCTTTTTCCAGCGAGTTCCGGCCAATCGGCATCCTGTCTCTGGAAAAAACACTCTGACCCCATTTTTTTACTTATGATCGGGGCATCGCCCATCCGGAGCCGCCGATGTCCACGCCTTCGACCGCCGTTACCGGCGCAGCCCGCCCACCCGAACTGAGCGCGCGCGCCATCGTGCTTGCGGTGGTGCTGGCGATGACGCTTGCGGCCGCCAATACCTACCTCGGACTGTTCGCGGGGCTTACGATTGCCTCGGCGATCCCGGCGGCCGTGGTGTCGATGGCCGTGCTGCGCGCACTGGGCGGCGGCAACATCCTCGAGAACAACATCGTCTCCACCGGCGCATCGGCCGGTTCCTCGATCGCCACCGGCGTGATCTTCACGGTACCGGCGCTGATCATCCTCGGCTACTGGCAGGACTTCCGGTACTCCTGGGTGCTGGCGATCGCCGGGCTCGGTGGCCTGCTCGGCGTGCTGTTCTCGGTGCCGTTGCGGCGGTCGATGATCGTCGAGCAGGGGCTCGCGTTCCCGGAAGGCAAGGCCGCGGCCGAAGTGCTGCGCACCGGCGACAATCCGGGCCAGGGCGTGAAGCTGCTGGCCGGCTCGGCGCTGCTTGGGGGTTTCGTGAAACTATGCGCGTCCAGTGGCCTGCAACTGATCCCTGATACCGCGGCGGTGTCAGGCTGGATCGGCAAGGGCCTGAGTTATTTCGGGACGAACCTGTCGCCGGCGCTGTTCGGCATCGGCTACATTGTCGGCCTGAACATCGGCATCGTGATGCTGGCCGGCGGCATGATCAGCTGGAACATCGCGATCCCGATCTACAGCGCGTTTTTCCTGCAGGGCAATCCCGACCTCGCCGCCGCCGTCGCGGCATCCAATCCGACCGACGCGGCCTATGCGATCTGGAGCGCGCAGATCCGCTACCTGGGCGTCGGCGCGATGCTGATCGGCGGCATCTGGACCCTGTTCTCGATGCGCAAATCACTGTTCTCCGGAATCGCCAGCGGCTTGTCTGCGCGCAAGTCGGCCGTTGCGACCGGCCCGGTGCCGGTGAGCGAGCGCGACATCCCGATGCGCTACATCCTGGTCGGCCTGCTGCTGTTCACCATTCCGCTGCTGGTGCTGTACCAGACCATCGTCGGCAACTGGGGCGTCAGCCTGCCGATGACCGTGATCATGATCGTCGCCGGCTTCCTGTTCGTGTCGGTGTCGGCCTACATGGCGGGCCTGGTTGGTTCGTCGAACAACCCGGTGTCGGGCCTGACCATCTGCACGATCCTGTTCGCGGCCTTCGTGCTGGCGCTCATGCTGGGCCGGCATTCCCCGATCGGCGCGGTAGCCGCGATCATGATCGGCGCGGTGGTGTGCTGCGCGGCCTGCATCGGCGGCGACAACCTGCAGGACCTCAAGTGCGGACACCTGCTGGGCGCGACGCCGTGGAAGCAGCAGCTGATGCTGGCGATCGGCGCGGTGTCCAGCGCGTTGGTGATGGCCCCGGTGCTCAACCTGCTGGCCGGCGCGTATGGCATCGCGGTCCCGCCAAGCGCCGCGCATCCACACCCGCTGCTGGCACCCCAGGCCAACCTGATGGCATCGGTGGCCAAGGGCATCTTCGGCGGCGAGTTGCCATGGACGATGGTCTACGCCGGCATGGCGATCGGCGCGGCGATCATCGCCCTGGACGAATTGCTGAAGGCCCGTGGCGCGAAGTTCCGAGTTCCGGTGCTGGCCTGCGCCGTCGGCATCTATCTGCCGGTGGACCTGGCGGTACCGATCTTCTTCGGCGGCCTGCTTGCCTACCTGGTGGAAAGACGCTTCGGCGGCGCGGCGATGGACGAGGTCGCGCGCGAGAAACTGCACCAGAAGGGCACGCTGTTCTCGGCTGGCCTGATCACCGGCGAGGCGCTGACAGGCATCGCGATCGCCGTGCCGATTTTCGTGACCAAGCGCGCCGACGTGCTGGCACTGCCGGCGTCACTGCACTTCGGCGGCTGGCTCGGCCTGCTGATGATCGCGGTGCTGGCCTGGATCATGTGGCGCATGGCGACCAGACAGCCCGCGTCATGACGGCGCGGGCGGCGCTACCGACATCGACGAAAGCGCACGCTTTGCGGGGCGGCGTCTGCAAGCCGCAACAGCAGCCGGCCCCTCAGGAGGCACTTTCTGCAAGCCGCAACAGCAGCTCGCCCAGGCTGCGCAGGTCCTGGTCGTTGTGCGCGACCACGCGGCGCAGGTCGCGCGCGTCGCCACCGCGCAGGTAATCGAGCCAGGCGCGCGGCGCTTCCGAACCGGGCAGGTCATCCTCGCGCTCGACGCCAAGCCAGCGTTTCTCGATCGTCGCCAGCCGACAGTTTTCCCACATGCCGCGGAAGCGTCGCCGGGTCGGGAACAGCAGGTCCGCATGCGCGAGCCCCTGGAGCGGATTGCGCATCCGAGCCAACCGGTAGCGCGTGGCGAGCAGGGGCGCGTCGTAGCACCGGCCGTTGTAGCTGACCAGCGTCGTGCCCGGTGTGAGCCAGGCGGCGAAACACTCGAGCATCCCCGCTTCTGCGCCCATGGTGCTGATGAACAACTGGCGCACCCGCAATGCATCGCCCTGCCAGTCGGCGGCGCCGATCATGAACGCGCGGGTGCCGGTTCCCCCGGCCAGGCCGGTGGTCTCGGTATCGAAATGCAGCAGCCCTGATGCCTCCACGGCCCCCGTGTGTTCGAAGGCCGGGCCGACGAAGCGCAGGTCGCACTGCGCAGGCGCGTCCGCACGCGCATAGCGACGCTCGACCAGCCGCAGCCCGGGCGCCAGCTCGACGCCCGGCAGGTCGCGATCGAGCGTGCGCGAGCGCGCGACGGGGACCATGCCGGACGCGCGACTGCGAATGCCAAGCATCCGGCGAATGGATTCAGGCACGGGCCCGGAAGGAATGGCGTGCTCCGGCGCCTGGGGCGCGCGCGGCAGCGGCATCGCCCCGATGCCGGCTTGTCGGCGCAATCCAGCCAGGCGTTCGGCCAGTTCGCTCATGCGCCACCCAGCAGCGCGAGGACGCGCCGTGCCAGCGCGCGCGGCGATTGTTCGCGCGCTTCATCCGCAGCCAGGACCGGTCCCACGCAGGCAGGGCATCCGCCGCGGCAATCACAGGCAGCCACCAACTCGCTTGCCCGCTGGACCAGCTCCTGCTGCCGCCGCCACAGCGGCTCGCTCAACCCAACGCCACCGGGAAAGTTGTCGTAGAGATAGACCGTCGGCGTGAACCGCTCCCCGACGACATCGTCAAGGCGCGCCAGCGATCCGTCGGCCCCGCGCAATTGCCCGCGCCCACTCGTATCCGCAGTCGCGAACCAGGCGCCGTCGCCACTGCCGACCGCCTTCTGCAGGTCACGCGCATCGGCCATCACCGCCACTGTCGCCACCACGTGCAGCGCGTACGCGGCGCCGAGGAAGCCATCCAGCGCCGCCTGGCGCGAGCTGAACTCGCGCTCGAGCGCGGCCTGCGGAAGTTGCCACCAGGCCGCGCTGGTGTGCAGCTCCTGGTCGGGCAGGTTGACCGGCCCGTAGCCGATGTTCTCGTGCGTGTAGTAGCGGATCTTCTTGTAGCCCGACACGCGCCGCACCACGTGCACCTCGCCGTGCTGGGCGCTACCGTCCGCGCCTGCCTTGCAGCCGTCGAAGCGCTCGAGCACCTTCAGCCGCGTGTAGTCGATCGCGTCGGTGTAGTAGTCCACGTGGGTACGCGTCACGTAGGCCTTGCGGCCTTCCCAATCCAGGCGCTCGACCTGGAAGGGCGTGCTCTGGATCATGTGGATCGCGCCTTCGTACAGCGTCAACGCGGCGGCCGAATAGTCGACCTCGGCGATGATCTGCTGGCGGCCATCGGTGCGGTCCACCACGACGAAATTCCCGTCGGCCACCGAGCGCAGCGACACCGCGATCGCCGGATAGCTGTCGGCGATCCATTCCCAGCGCCCGTTCTCCTGGTGCAGGACCTCGCTCTCACCCAGCACTTCCAGCCAGGGCCCGGCATCCACGGGGCCGAAGCACTCGCCGCGAAGGAACGGCAGCTCGAACGCCGCGCAGCGGATATGGTCGAGCAGGATCAGCGGCTGGTCGGGCTGGATACGCGCCTGTTCGGGCGTGGCGTTGGCAAAGAACTCCGGATGCCGGATCAGGTATTGGTCGAGCGGCTGGCTGCCGGCCACCAACACGCCCAGCGAGGGTTGCTGGCGCCGGCCGGCGCGGCCGATGCGCTGCCAGGTGCCTGCCACCGAGCCGGGGTAGCCGTTGAGAACCACCACGTCGAGCGAGCCGATGTCCACGCCCAATTCGAGTGCCGAAGTGCTTATGATGCCGTCGATGCTGCCCTCGCGCATGGACTTTTCCACCGCGCGCCGTTCAGTGGGCAGGTAGCCGCCGCGATACGCGCGGATGCGTGGCGGCTTGCGCGGGTCATGGTCGAACACGTCCTTCAGGTATTTGGTCAGCACCTCGACCATGGTGCGCGACTGCGCGAACACCAGGGTCTTGAGGCCCGCGCGGATCGCCAGGCGCGCGATGCGGTTGCTCTGCGACCGCGCCGAAGCGCGCAGGCCCAGGTCCGGATTGACCACGGGCGGATTCCAGAGCAGCACGTGCTTGTCGCCGGTCGGCGCGCCGCTGTCGGTGATCGCCACGACCTCGTG
>JANXUD010000089.1 GCA_025352045.1 Gammaproteobacteria bacterium
CGGCTTCAGCCGCGATCGTCGGCAAATCGCGGCTGAAGCCGCTCCCACGCCTTAGTCGGGGTCGTAGTCGAGGTTGGGCGCCAGCCAGCGCTCGGCCTGCGCGAGTTCCACGCCCTTGCGCGCCGCGTAGTCGGCGACCTGTTCGCGCGACAAGCGCCCGACCACGAAGTACTGGCTGCGCGGGTGCGAGAAGTAGAAGCCGCTGACGGAGGACGCCGGCAACATCGCATAGTTCTCGGTCAGCCGGGCGCCGATGTTGTGTTCGGCATCGAGCAGGCGGAACAGCGTCGCCTTTTCGCTGTGCTCGGGACAGGCTGGATAGCCCGGGGCGGGGCGAATGCCGACGTATTGCTCGCGTACCAGCGCATCGGTATCGAGCGCCTCGTCCGGCGCATAGGCCCACAACGACCGCCGCACCTCGCGATGCAGCCACTCCGCGCAGGCCTCGGCCAGGCGATCGGCCAGCGACTTGAGCAGGATCGCGTTGTAGTCGTCGAACGCAGCCTCGAAGCGGGCCACGTGCGGCTCGATGCCGATGCCCGCATTGACCGCGAAGCCGCCAAGCCAATCGGCGCGGCCGCTTCCCGCCGGGGCGACGAAGTCTGCCAGGCACAGGTTGGGCCGCTCGATCGGCTTCTCGGCCTGCTGGCGCAGGAAATGCACGGTATCCACCGCCTTGCCAGAGGCATCCAGCAACTCCACGTCGTCACCTGCGCCGCGCGCGGGCCACAGTCCGGCGACCGCCCTGGCCTGCAACCAGCGCTCGGCGACGAGGGTGTCGAGCATGGCCTGGGCATCGGCGAACAGTTCGCGTGCCTGCGCGCCGACCACGGCGTCGTCGAGGATCTGCGGGTAGTGCCCGGACAACTCCCAGGTCTGGAAGAACGGCGTCCAGTCGATGATCGCGCGCAGCGCGTCGAGCGGGACGTCGTCGTACACGGTGATGCCGGGGCGGGCCGGGGTCGGCGGGGCGTACTCGCTCCAGCCGCCGTCGAAGCGGCGCTCGCGCGCTCGCGCCAGCGGGACCAGCGGCTTGGCATCGCCCTTGTTGGCATGGCGCGCGCGCACTTCGGCGTAATCGGCCGCGATGCCGGCGACGAAGGACGCACGCAGCTCGGGGCTGAGCAGGCTCTGGGTGACGCCCACGGCGCGCGAGGCGTCCTTCACCCACACCACCGCCTGTCCGTGATGGGGCGCGATCTTCAATGCCGTGTGTGCCCGCGAGGTGGTGGCGCCGCCGATCAGCAGGGGCAGGTCCAGGCCCTGGCGCTTCATTTCCTTCGCGACGTGGCTCATTTCCTCCAGCGAGGGCGTGATCAGGCCGGACAGGCCGACGATGTCCACGTCCTCGGCGCGCGCGCGGTCGATGATGGCCTGGGTCGGCACCATCACGCCCATGTCGATCACGTCGAAGTTGTTGCAGGCCAGCACCACGCCGACGATGTTCTTGCCGATGTCGTGCACGTCGCCCTTCACCGTCGCCATCAGCACCTTGCCCTTGCTGCGGCCGACGTCGCCGCTGCGCCGCTTCTCTTCCTCGATGAAGGGGATGAGGTGGGCGACGGCCTTCTTCATCACCCGCGCCGACTTCACGACCTGGGGCAGGAACATTTTGCCGGCACCGAAAAGATCGCCGACCACGTTCATGCCGTCCATCAGCGGCCCTTCGATCACGTCGAGCGGGCGCGTGGACCGGATCCGCGCGGCTTCCGCATCTTCCTCGATGAAGGCATCGATGCCGTGCACCAGGGCGTGGCGGATGCGCGCCGCGACGTCCTGTTCGCGCCAGGCCAGGGTCTCGACCTCGGCCTTGCCGCGCTTGCCCTTGTGCCTGTCGGCCTCGGCCAGCAGGCGCTCGGTGGCGTCGCCTCGGCGCGCCAGCACCACGTCTTCCACCGCTGCGCGCAGGTCCGCGGGCAGGTCGTCCAGGATGGGCAGGGCGCCGGCGTTGACGATGCCCATGTCCATGCCCGCCTGGATGGCGTGGTACAGGAACACCGCGTGGATCGCCTCGCGCACCGTGTAGTTGCCGCGGAAACTGAAGCTGACGTTGGACACGCCACCCGACACATGGCTCAGCGGGAAGCGAGCCTTGAGCTCGCGGCAGGCGGCGATGAAGGCGACCGCGTAACCGTCGTGTTCCTCGATGCCGGTGGCGATGGCGAAGATGTTCGGGTCGAAGATCACGTCTTCGGCGGCGAAGCCCGCCACGCCGGTGAGCAGGGCGTGGGCCCGGGTGCAGATCGCGACCTTGCGTTCGAGCGTATCGGCCTGGCCCTGCTCGTCGAAGGCCATCACCACCACCGCGGCGCCATAGCGGCGTACCAGCGCCGCCTGGGCGAGGAAGGCGGCCTCGCCTTCCTTGAGCGAGATCGAATTGACGATCGCCTTGCCCTGCACGCATTTCAGGCCGGCCTCGATGACGGTCCATTTCGAGGAGTCGATCATCAGCGGTACGCGGGCGATGTCCGGCTCGGCGGCGACCAGGCGCAGGAAGCGGGTCATCGCCGCCTCGGCATCGAGCATGCCCTCGTCCATGTTGACGTCGATCACCTGGGCGCCACCGGCGACCTGCTGGCGCGCGACCACCAGCGCCTCGTCGTAGCGGTTCTCCAGGATCAGCTTCTTGAACTGCGCCGACCCGGTGACATTGGTGCGCTCGCCGACATTGACGAAGTTCGTCTCCGGCGTGATGACGAAGGGCTCCAGGCCCGACAGTCGCGTATAGGGCGCAATCGCGGGCAGGGCACGTGGCGGCCACTTGGCCACGGCATCGCCGATCGCGCGGATGTGCACGGGCGTGGTGCCGCAGCAGCCGCCGACGATGTTGAGCAGGCCGGCCGCGGCGAACTCGCCCAGCATGTCGGCCATGTACTCGGGACTCTCGTCGTAGCCGCCGAAGGCATTGGGCAGGCCGGCATTGGGATGGCAGCTGATGGCAACGTCGGCGACCTGGGACAGAATGTCCACGTGGGCGCGCAGGTCGCGCGCGCCAAGCGCGCAGTTCAGGCCCACGCTCAGCGGCCGCGCGTGGCGCAGCGAGTACCAGAACGCCTCGGCGGTCTGTCCGGACAGCGTGCGGCCCGAGCGATCGGTGATGGTGCCGGACAGCATCACCGGCAGCCTGGCACCCATCTGCTCGAACAGCGTGTCGATCGCGAAGCAGGCGGCCTTGGCATTGAGCGTGTCGAACACGGTCTCGACCATCAGGATGTCGGCGCCACCCTCGACCAGGGCAGCTGCAGCTTCCAGGTAGTTCTCCACCAGCTCGTCGAACGACACGTTCCGGAAGCCCGGATCGTTGACGTCCGGGCTCATCGAGGCCGTGCGCGAGGTCGGCCCGAGCACGCCGACGACGAAGCGCGCGCGCCCGGGGGACGCCGCCTCGACCGCATCGCGCACGCTGACGGCCAGCCTCGCTGCTTCGCGGTTGAGCTCGGCCACCAGGTGTTCCAGCCCGTAATCGGACTGCGACACGCGGGTGGAATTGAAGGTATTGGTCTCGACCAGGTCGGCCCCGGCTTCGAAATAGGCGCGATGGATTTCTCCGATCAGCTCCGGGCGTGTCAGCGTCAGCAAATCATTGTTGCCCTTCAGCTCTCCGCTGCCGCAGCCGCAGTCGGGACCATGCCGATGCGCTTCGCCTTCGGAGAATCGATACGCATCGAAGCCGGTGCGGAAGCGCTCGCCGCGATAGCCGGCCTCGTCGAGCTCGTGGCGCTGGATCATCGTGCCCATGGCGCCGTCCAGCACCAGGATGCGCTCCGCGAGGGCCGCGTCCAGCGCCGCGACGCGGGCCGGATCCTTCCAGGGCAGCAGGCTCATGCCTTGCGCGCCAGCAGGCTCAGGACCTCGAAGTGCGGCGGCCTGCGTTCGCGCGTGACGACCTCGCAGACCTGCACGGCCAAGCCGGCCTTCTCCGCGAACTTGCGCAATTCGCGGTCGGTGAACCCGAGGTTCACGTGCCCGTACGGCAGCACCGCGCCCCTGTGCTCGTGGCGCGCCAGGCAGGTCAGCAGCAGGCGGCCGCCCTTGCGCAGCACGCGCGCGGCCTCGGAGATGGCGACGGCGGGTTTCTCGGCATAGGTGATGGCATGCATCATGAGCACCAGGTCGAATTGCGGCGCATCGAAAGGTAGCGACTGCATGTCGCCTTCCAGCACCTCGACGTGCTCGAGCTTGCGCAGGCGCTCGCTGGCCGCCAGGACCACCTTGGAGCTGTTGTCGATGCAGACATAGCGGCGCGCATGCGGCGCCAGCAGTTCCGCCAGCACGCCGTCACCCGAGGCGACGTCGAGCACTTCGCCCGGCTCGAGCATCGGCAGGGCCGCGCGGGCCAGGGCTTCCCAGGTGCGGCCGGGCGAATAATGCCGCTCCATGTCGCCGGCGACCGAATCGGCCCAGGTGTGTTCGGAATTGCGGCCGGCCAGCACGCCGGCAAGGCGTTCGGCGTCCTGGCGCAGCAGGGGATCGTCGGTGCCGGCGCGCAGGGCTTCCCACAGCGCGCGTTCGGCCGGTTCCAGCCGGTCCTCGTTGAACCGGTAATAGGCCGACACGCCGGCGCGACGGTCCAGTACCAGGGCGGCATCCTTCAGGCGCGCCAGGTGCGTGGAGACCCGCGGCTGGGCCAGCCGGGTGACCGAGGACAGCTCGGCGACGGTCAGCTCCTCGCGCTCCAGCAGGGCCAGCAGGCG
>JANXUD010000102.1 GCA_025352045.1 Gammaproteobacteria bacterium
TTGGCGCGATCTCGTACGGCCCGATCTTCATGCGCACATTGTCGCATTCGTCCCGGCTGGAGCGGAGTCCGGAGGGATCTGTCGCCACACGCCGCAAGTACGCCCATGAAGGCTAATGGGCGACGTCCCTGTCGCCGATTGTGGCGAATGGACCCTTCGCCATCCGCTCCCTGCGACGACCAGCGACCAGCGACCAGCGAGCAGCGATCAGCGATCGCCGGAGAACGGCCACCAACCGCGACCCGTCGCCGCGTAGCGATCGGCAGCCTGCTCGAAGCGATTGCGGTGCGAGATGCCGCCGCAGGCGAAGTACAGCGGCAGGAACAGCGGACCCAAGACCAGGTACTGGTAGACATGCGCGCGCTCGTGGTCACCCAGTCGCACCGTGTCCATGCCGCCGTGCGCCCGGCAGGCATAGGTCAGCGCGGGCGCGTCGAGGCTGCCGCCGGTGTGCAGGATGGTGTTGCCCAGGGTCAACGCGCCGCCGGGGCCGAAGGGCACGTGGTGGAAGACGATGGCGCCGTCCGACACGCTGGCTTTCGCGCCGCGCAGCATCGCCACGCCGCCGGCCAGCAGGCCCGCCAGGGTCATCGGCGCGGCCCACGCCGCGCCGAGCACCTGGCCGGCGCGCAGCAGCAGCTTTCCCGCTCCCTCGTCCCAGCGCATGGCGCCAGCCTAGCAAATCGCGCATGGCGGGCCGCGTCAGGAAAGCGCGGGCCGTCCGACGCAGGGCCGGATCCCGGCGACGCCCATGGCTTTGGCTACAATCGGCGCATGGGGGCTCCGATGGACACGCAGGCGACGACATCCGGCGACTCGACACTGGCGCAGGCGCCTTTTGCCTGGCACCGGCCACAGGGCCTGTCGCCGGTCGTACTGGCCTGCGAGCATGCCAGTCACCATATCCCCGCGGCGTATGCGGGCCTCGGCCTCGATCCGGCCGAACAACGTCGCCACATCGGCTGGGACCTCGGCGCGGCCAAGCTGGCGCGTGCCTTGTCCGATGCCCTCGACGCGCCCCTGTTGCTGGCGACCTATTCCCGGCTACTGCTCGACCTCAACCGTGCCACCGACGCGCACGACTCCATCGCGATACGCAGCGAAGGCACCGACATCCCCGGAAACCGCGCGCTCGGCGACGACGAACGCGCGCTCCGCCACGCGCGCATCTATGCGCCGTTCCACGCACAGCTCGACGCCATGCTGGACGCACGCATCGCCGCAGGCGCGCTGCCGCTGCTGGTGACGGTGCACAGCTTCACGCCAACCTGGCACGGTGAACCCCGCCCCTGGCATTGCGGCGTGATCTCGCGCAACGACCGGCGCGTCGCGGACATGTTCCTGGCCACGCTCGGCCGCGACCCGGCGCTGTGCCTGGGCGACAACCTGCCCTACGGCTCGGACGGCGGCACCTTCCACACCGTCGGCCGCCACGCCGAAGAACGCGGCATCCCGGGCGCTGTGTTCGAAGTCCGCCAGGACCTGCTCGCCGACGAGGCCGGTATCGCTGCCTGGGCGCAGCGCCTGCGCGGCGTGATCGCCGCCTGCCTCGACTCGCACTGGAGCGCGGCGCCATGAGCCCGGACCCCGGCAGCAAGAACGCCACCGCGCATGCTTCGACGGACGGTCGCGATTTGCTTCCACGGCACACCACCCCCACCTGGGAAATGGAACTGCTGGTCTCCGGCGGCACGACGTTCGGCCTGCTGCAGTTGCCGCCGCTGCTGGACCGCACTTTCTTCCGGTTGATCAACGGCGCCGTCTTCGACCAGGCCTGGCTGCTGCAGTACGTGTGGATTTATTCCAAGACCGCGCTGGTCACGCTTATCCTGACGTTCCTGCTGCACTTGCTGCTGCGCGGGTACTGGGTGGCGCTGGTCGGCATGAACTCGGTCTATCCAGGCGGCGTGCGCTGGGGCAACCTGCGCATGGGCCCGATCGCACGCCGCCTGAGCGAATCCATGGCACCGAGCATGGAAACGGCGATCGAGATCGCCGACAACCGAGCATCGCGGGTATTCGGCACCGGCTTCGGCTTCGCGATGCTGATGCTGATGCCCGTGGTCGTGGTGGTCTTCGGCCTGGCAGCGGCGATGGCCGTGCACGCGGTGGCCCCGGTCGCGCCATCGGGCGGGGTGTTCGGCATCGCGGTTGGCGCACTGGTCGTCCCCCTCATCGTCGCAAGCGTGGTTGACCGGCACGCCGGCGCCAGGCTCGCCACCGGGGGTGCCATCGCGCGCGGCCTGGAACGCATCCTGCGCACCTACCGGCGTTTTGGCGTGGACCGCCGCAACAACCTGCTGATCTCGCTGTTCGTCAGCCACGAGGGCCGGCCAAGGATGATGCTCGCGGCGGTGCTGGTGCTGGTCCCGGTGATGTCGGTGACCCTGCTCCCCACGCTGTCGCAGGACCAGGGCATGGTGTTCGCCGACCACAACCTGGTCGCCGATGGAGGATCCGCGCATCCCGGCTTCTACGCGGACTCCGGCAGCGATCGCGCGGTCGAGTGGCCGCGGCCCTGGATCGAATCACGCGTCGCGACCGGGCCCTATCTGGCGGTCTTCGTCCCCTACCTTCCGCTGCGCCAGGTGCCGGCGATGCGCGCGGCCTGTCCGGCGGCGTTGTCGCCCGCCGATCTCGGCTCCGCGCGCGTGCCGACGGGCCCGACCACCGGCGTCGCCGCCGAGCCGGCGCCCACCACGGCGGCTGCCTGTCTTGCCAGGCTGGCGGACCTGCGCCTGGACGGCGTCGCCCTGGACCTGTCCTTCGACGTGAGCGCCGACCCGCAGACCGGCCAGCGCGGCATCCTGGCGATGGTGCCGATGCGCAACGTGGCCGAAGGCCGGCACGAACTCAGCCTGGCCGTGCCGACCGCCACGTCTGCGGACAGGTCGGGGCGCTATCGCATTCCGTTCTGGAAGTAGGCGCTGCGCGCAACCAACGCAAGCGCAAAGAAAAAGCCGCCCGAAGGCGGCTCTGTCATCGTGGCGATGGATGCCGGATACGCGGGGTATCAGACGCCCTCGCCCTCTTCCACGGCCTTCATGGACAGGCGGATGCGGCCCTGCTTGTCCACCTCGAGCACCTTGACCTTGACCAGGTCGCCTTCCTTCAACTTGTCGCCAACCTTCTCGACGCGCTCGTTGGAGATCTGCGACACGTGCACCAGGCCGTCCTTGCCCGGGGCAATGGTGACGAATGCACCGAAGTCCATGATCTTGGCGACCTTGCCATCGTAGATTCGGCCCGGCTCGACGTCGGACGTGATCTGCTCGATGCGCGCCTTCGCGGCCTCGGCGGCGGCATGGTTGACCGACGCGATGATGATCGTGCCGTCGTCCTGGATGTCGATCTGGGTGCCGGTTTCCTTGGTGATCGCCTGGATCACCGAGCCGCCCTTGCCGATCACTTCGCGGATCTTGTCCGGATGGATCTTCATGGTCAGCAGGCGCGGCGCGTACTCGGACATCTCCGAACGCGGCGCGGACAGCGCCTTGGCCATCTCGCCGAGGATGTGCAGGCGGCCCTGCTTGGCCTGGGCCAGCGCGACCTTCATGATTTCCTCGGTGATGCCATCGATCTTGATGTCCATCTGCAGGGCGGAAATGCCACCCTCGCTGCCGGCCACCTTGAAATCCATGTCGCCGAGGTGGTCTTCGTCGCCCAGGATGTCGGACAGCACGGCGAAGTCGTCGCCTTCCTTGATCAGGCCCATCGCGATACCCGCGACCGGCGCCTTGATCGGGATGCCGGCGTCCATCAGGGCCAGCGAGGAACCGCAGACCGAGGCCATCGACGACGAACCGTTCGACTCGGTGATCTCGGACACGATGCGGATGGTGTACGGGAACTCTTCCATCGTCGGCATCACGGCCAGCACGCCGCGCTTGGCAAGCCGGCCGTGGCCGATCTCGCGACGCTTCGGACCCATCATGCGGCCTGCTTCACCGACCGAGAACGGGGGAAAGTTGTAATGGAACAGGAAGTGTTCCTTGTACTCGCCGGACACGGCGTCGATGATCTGGCCGTCGCGGGCGGTACCGAGCGTGGTGGTGACCAGCGCCTGGGTCTCGCCGCGGGTGAACAGGGCCGAGCCATGGGTGCGGGGCAACAGGCCGGTGCGCACGCTGATCGGGCGGACCGTGACCAGGTCGCGGCCGTCCAGGCGCATGCGGGTCTTGAGGACCGAGGCGCGCATGGTGCTGTACTCGAGCTCGCCGAATTCCTTGCCGATGTCGCCCGGCACCCAGCCGTTGGCTTCGCACTGCGGCTTGAGGGATTCGACGACTTCCTTCTTCAACGCGGAGATCGCGTCGCGACGCTCCAGCTTGTCGCGCACGGCGTAGGCGGTGCCGAGGCGAGCGCCCACGGTGGACGCGACCGCGGCCACCAGCGAATCGTTCTGCGCCGGACCCTTCCAGTCCCAGCGCTTGACGCCGACTTCGGCGACCAGCTCGTTGATCGCGCCGATCACGGCCTGCAGTTCGCGGTGGCCGAACATCACGGCGCCGAGCATCACGTCCTCGGACAGCAGCGCGGCTTCGGATTCGACCATCAGCACGGCGTTGGCCGTACCGGCGACCACGAGCTCGAGCTTGGAGGTCTTCAGCTCGGTGGCGGTGGGGTTGAGGATGTACTTGCCATCGGCGTAGCCGACCTTGGCGGCGCCGATCGGGCCGGCGAAGGGCAGGCCGGACAGCGACAGCGCGGCGGAGGCGCCGATCAGCGCGGGGATGTCGCCGTCAATCTCGGGATTGATGGACATCACCGTGGCGATGACCTGCACTTCGTTGCGGAAACCTTCCGGGAACAGCGGGCGGCAGGGACGGTCGATCAGGCGGGAGATCAGCGTCTCCTTCTCGGTCTGGCGGCCTTCGCGCTTGAAGAAGCCACCCGGGATGCGGCCGCCGGCGTAGAACTTCTCGATGTAGTCGACGGTCAGCGGGAAGAAATCCTGGCCTTCCTTCGCGTTCTTGTTGCCCACGGCCGTGACCAGGACGACGGTGTCGCCCATGCGCACGATCACCGAACTGGCCTGGCGCGCGATCTCGCCGGTCTCCAGGGTCACCTGGTGCTGGCCAAACTGGAAGGTCTTTGTCACTTTCGCCACGTTTGCATTCCTTCTGGATGTCGCCCGGTCGACACCCTGTCGCCCGGGGTTGCCGCATTTTCGCGGCTGTAAAAACGACGCGGCGCCCGAGGGCGCCGCGTGGTGGTGTGCTTAGCGGCGCAGGCCGAGGCGCTCGATCAGTGCCTGGTAGCGCGCGGCGTCTTTCTTCTTCAGGTAGGCCAGCAGGCTGCGGCGCTGGTTGACCATCATCAGCAGGCCGCGGCGCGAATGGTGGTCCTGCTTGTGCATCTTGAAGTGGTCGGAGAGGTGGTCGATGCGCGCGGAGAGCAAGGCGACCTGCACTTCCGGCGAACCCGTGTCGTTGGGGACGCGCTTGAACTCTTCGATGATCTTGCCGGTGTCGATGGACATGGTGTTTATGCTCTTGTGATGCGAAGACCGCAGAGGCGCCGCCGCTTGGGGCGCACCGCAGGACCCGCCGGTTGGGGAAAGTGCTCGTACTGAGCCCCGCAATTGTATCAGCCCGCAGCCGCCCAGCGGAACAGTCGGCGCACCCGCAGGGTGCCGTCGGGACCCAGGCCGACCAGGCCCAGGGCGGCGCCATCGGGGCCGCGGGCAACGAGTTCATTGCCGGAACCTGCCTCGGGCAGGCTGCCCACGGCCGGCCGCACCGCCTGCCCCAGGCCCAGGGCGCGCGCCTGCGTGCTGTCCAGCGCGACCGAGGGCAATCCTGCCAGCCCGGCCTCCACCGGCAGCAGGAGCGCATCCAGGGCGGCCTCGCCCTGTCCTTCGCGCAGCGACTGCAGGGACTCCAGCGTGTGCATCACCGGGGCCGTGAAGGGCTCGACCCAGAGCCGGCGCAACTGCGCGACATGGGCGCCGCAGCCGAGGGACTCGCCCAGGTCGCGGACGATACTGCGGACATAAGTGCCGGAGCCGCAGGCAATGCGCAGTGTCAGCGCGACGGGGGCGATATCCAGCAGGTCGATCGCCTGCACCTCGACCACGCGCTCGGGGACTTCGATCGCCTCGCCCCGCCGGGCTTTGGCATACAGCGGCTCACCGCCCTGCTTGAGCGCGGAATAGATCGGGGGCCGCTGCGCGATCGATCCAAGGAATTGCTGCAGGGCGGCTTCGATTCCTGCGCGGCCGAGTTCGCGGACCGGCCGCTCGCGCAGAACTTGTCCATCGGCATCATCAGTATCGGTGGTGGCGCCGAGCGCCGCGCGTGTCTCGTAGGCCTTGCGATTGCCCAGCAGCAGGCCGGCGATCTTGGTCGCCTCGCCGAAGCAGACCGGCAGCAGGCCCGTGGCCAGGGGATCGAGCGAACCCGTATGGCCCGCCTTTTCTGCGCGGAACAGGTGCCGGACACGCTGCAGCGCCTGGTTCGAGCTCATGCCCGGCGGCTTGTCCAGCAGCAGGATGCCGTCGAGCGGCCGGAACACGGTGCGGGGGCGATTCATCGGGGGAGCGGCTTCAGCCGCGATTGGCGGCACA
>JANXUD010000106.1 GCA_025352045.1 Gammaproteobacteria bacterium
CCGCCGAGCTTGCCTTCCGTGCCAACCTCGCGCGCGACGCGGCTGACTTCGGAGGCGAACGAGTTGAGCTGGTCCACCATCGTGTTGATGGTGTTCTTGAGGTCGAGGATTTCGCCCTTCACGTCCACGGTGATCTTCCGGCTGAGGTCGCCGCGGGCCACCGCCGTGGTCACCTCGGCGATGTTGCGCACCTGCGAGGTCAGGTTGGTCGCCATCGCATTGACCGAGTCGGTCAGGTCCTTCCACGTACCCGCGACGCCGGGCACCACCGCCTGGCCGCCGAGCTTGCCGTCGGTGCCGACCTCGCGCGCCACGCGAGTCACCTCGGAGGCGAAAGAGCGCAGCTGGTCGACCATCGTGTTGATGGTTTCCTTGAGCTGCAGGATCTCGCCGCGCACGTCCACCGTGATCTTGCGCGACAAGTCGCCGTTCGCCACCGCGATGGTGACTTCCGAGATGTTGCGCACCTGCGCGGTGAGGTTGGACGCCATCTGGTTGACCGATTCGGTCAATTCGCGCCAGACGCCGGACACGCCCTTCACCTTGGCCTGGCCACCGAGCTTGCCCTCGGTGCCGACCTCGCGCGCCACGCGCGTGACCTCGGACGAGAACACCGACAACTGGTCGATCATGGTGTTGACGATGGTGGCCGAGCGCAGGAAGGCGCCCTCGAGCGGACGGCCTTCGACCTCCAGGCTCATGGTCTGGCTCAGGTCGCCCTTGGCCACGGCGGCGATCGTGCGCGTGACGTCCTGGATCGGCCAGAGCAGGTCCTCGATCAGCGAGTTCACCGACAGCTCCATCGCCTCCCAGGCACCGCCTCGCCCACCCAATGAAAACCGCTGCCGCGTCTTGCCCTGCTTGCCGACGCCGACGTTGATCCGCTCCAGCTCGCTGGCCATGCGCTGGTTGGCGGCGATGATGTCGTTGAAGGCGTCGGCGAGCTTGCCGTGCACACCGTCCCAATCGCCGGAGACGCGAGCGCCGAAGTCGCCTGCCTGCACGCGTTGCATCGCGACGAGCAGTTCGCGCAGGGATTGGTCGGGATGCGGTGCGCCGGGAACGGGCGCCTTCACGCGCGGTGGTTGGGTGGCACTGGTGCTGTTCACTCGAAAACCTCGTTCTTCAGGTCCCGCAACCGCTCATCGGCGGCGGATTGGTCGAAAGCATAGCCAAATGCCGGCGCGGCCCGACACCGCGTCACGGCGAATATATCGCCTGCAGCCAGCCGTCCCGGGAGTTCCTGCAAACTGCATCGCACGGCACGGCCTTCTCTTGCAAAGTCCACGATTTTCCCTTGCTCACGCGAGCGGCAGCTCGAGTGTGAACACCGAGCCCCCGCCCTCGCGTTGCTCGTACCAGAGATTGCCGCCCATGGCCCTGGCCTGTTGCTTGGACAGGGCCAGGCCGAGGCCAGTGCTGCTCTCGCCATCGGTAGGCTCGTTCGACAGCCGCGTGAAACGCTGGAACAACTGCGCCTGCTCGACCTCGCCTATGCCGGGCCCGCGGTCCAGCACCTGGACCCGGCCGGACTTCCCATGGCGCTGGGCGGTGATCTCGACCCGGGTATTGCGTGGCGAGTACTTGATGGCGTTCGACACCAGGTTCTGCAGCACGTGGGTGACGCCGGCGCGCAGGCCGCACACGATCACCGTCTCGTGCGGCAACAGGTCGAGCACGATGCCCTTGCCCTTGGCCGAGCGACCCAGCAGGTCCACGACTTCGCAAAGCATCTGCCGGACCGGCAGGGGTTCGATCGCCGCGCCATGGGCCTGTTGTTCCTGCTGCTCGAGGAAGGCCTGCAGGAACAGCATGCCGGTGTCGGCCGAACTCTTGATGGACTCGGCCAGCCGACGGTGCGCGTCGGCCAGGTCCGTGGAACCGCCCAGCAGGTCGGCGGCGAAGACGATGTTGGCGAAATAATTGCGCAAGTCGTGCGCGACGAGTTCGGCCATTTCCTGCTTTTCCCGGGCGAAGCGGCGCAGCGAATCGCGCGAGCGCTTCAGGTCCAGGTGGGTGCGCACCCGCGCCAGCAGCTCCTCGGCGACGAATGGCTTGGTGATGTAGTCGATGGCGCCGGCGGCAAAGGCGCGGATCAGGTTCTCGCGGTCGTCGTCGGCGGTCAGGAAGATGATCGGCATGTCCCGGGTGGCGTCCTCCTCCTTGAGCAGGCGCAGCACCTCGAACCCGTCCATGCCGGGCATGCGCATGTCCAGCAGCATGACGTCGGGCAATTCGCGCTGCGCCTGTTCCAGCCCGTCGGCGCCTCCCAGGGCGCTCAGGACGCGATAGCCCGAACGCGCCAGCAGCGAACTCACCATGCGGACATTGGCCTGCTGGTCATCCACTACCAGGACGGTGGGAGCGCTGGCGACCGCCTCTTCCGGCTCCGCCGCGGGATTGCTGGTCGGCTCAGAGTTCATAGGCCTTGCGCTTCCGGTAGAGGGTAGAGCTGTCGATGCCCAGGGTCCGGGCGGCGGCTTCCAGGGTGTCGCAGCTGGCCAGGATGCTCTGGATATGCAGCCGCTCCAGCTCTTCCAGCGACAGTGGCGCGCCCGGCACGGCGATCGGTGATTCCCCGGGCGGGCGGGCGATGGCGATGAACTCCGGGCCGATCTGCGCGTTCGGGCAGAGGATCACCGCGCGCTCCATCAGGTTCTGCAACTCGCGCACATTGCCCGGCCAGCGATACTGGCGCAGCAGGGCCAGGGTGGGCGCCGACAATCCGCGCGCCGGGAGGCGATAGCTGTCGGCGTAGCGCTCGACGAAGCCCTGCGCCAGGTCGGCGATGTCTTCGGGCCGTTCGCGCAGCGGCGGCAGGCTGATCGTGATGACGTTGAGGCGGTACAGCAGGTCCTGGCGGAACGTGCCGGCGGCGACCATGGCGTCGAGGTCGTGGTTGGTCGAGGCGATGATGCGCGCGTCGGCCTTGCGTGTGGTCGGGTCGCCCGCGCGTTCGTACAGGCGGTCCTGGATGAAGCGCAGCAGGCGCGGCTGCAAGGACAGCGGGAAATCGCCGATCTCGTCCAGGAATACCGTGCCGCCCTCGGCATAGGCGACCCGCCCGACCGGGCCGTGCATGGCGCCATCGCCGCCACGTGAATCACCGAACAGTTCGGCCTCCATCATTTCGTCGTTGAGCGAGGGACAGTTGATGGTGGCCATCGGCGCCGGCGCGCGCGGGCTGGCGGCATGGATCGCCGCGGCCAGCACGCCCTTCCCGGTGCCGGTCTCGCCGAGCAGCAGGACGTTGGCGTCGGTCGCCGCCACCTGGTTGGCTACCCGAAGCGCCTCGTTCATGGCCGCATTGCGACTGGACAGGCGGAAAGCCCGCGCCGTGGCGTCGCGCTCGAACTGCTCGAGACGGTCGAGCAGGCGCCGCGTGTCCACCTGGCGCGCCACGGCGATGCGCAACTGCTCGGGCGAGCAGGGCTTCACGAGGTAGTCGCAGGCACCCTCGGACATCGCACGCACCGCCTCGCCCACACCACCGTGGGCGGTCACCACGATGACGCGCATCTGCGGTGCCAGCTGGCGGAAGCGCGGCAGGGCCTCGGTGCCGGAATCGGGGCCCAGGCTGCGGTCGAGCAGGCAGACATGGAAGGGTTGCGTGGCGGCCAGGCGCAGGCCTTCGGCCAGCGTGTGCGCGCTGGAGACGCGATGCCCGTCCTGCTCCAGGCAAATCGAAAAATTGCGCAGCAACTCGCGATCGTCGTCGATCGCCAGGACGCGTCCTGCCAGCGCCGTTCCGATTGCCATGTGCCGCATCTCCAGACGTCCTGGTCCAGGCGCCCTTGGGCGCGCCATCCTCGCGAGATTCGCATCTTGCACGATATTCAGGCGCCTGAATGCGTCCATGCACGGCTCGCCGCGCGGCGGTTCAGTTGCCAGAAAGCCCCGCGGGTGCAAGTTGGAATCACGCCGCGCGGGCCAGCAAGCACGCGCCCGGCGCCCGGCCCGACGCAACGGAAGCGCGCACGATGTTCACCGGAAAAGTGATTGCCAGCCTCTTCCTCATCGCCACGGCGGGCGTGCTCGACGCCGGCCGTGGCCTGGTCGGCGGCGATGCCGGCGCGATGGCCGCCTCCGGGCCGATGGCTGCGTCGGTAACCACCACCCTCCCCGCCGACACCGGCTCCGCCTCGATGGGACAGGTCCGCGCCGCCGTCGCGCGCGCGCTGCTGGCCCGCGTCCGCTCCGACCTGGATGACGACAGCGTGCTCGTGGACGTGTCCGGCTTGTCGCTGCGCCGCGACGACCCCGGACTCGTGTCCGTGGACGGGCAGGCCACGGTGTCGCTGGGCGCGGGTGGCCTGCTTCCCGTGCACGTCGAAGCCGACTGGAATGCGGACGCGCGCCGGGTCGACCGCCTCGATTACCGCGTGACTGGCGCGGCAACCGCGCAGGCGCAAGCGCCCGGCGCGGACGTTGCCGCGGGCGTTCCGGCGCGCGCCGCGCAGGTCGGTACGACCCTGCACGCCGCGATCGAAGGCAAGGTGGCTGCGGGCATCCGCGCCGAATTCGCGTCGCAACATCCGGACTTCCAGCTGGTAGCCGTGGACGCGGTGACCAGCGGGCGCTATCGCATGGTGGTCGCCGGCACCGGCATCACGCGCTTCCCGGGCGAAGGCGCCGCCTTCACGCGCTTCAGCGCCAGCATCGACAAGTTCGACGGCCGCGTGCTCCGGGTCGACTACGAATTGCTGCAGGACATGGATGCGCGCGCGGTGGCCGCGCGCTGAGACAGGGCCCTGGGCGCGCCAGTCGCGACTCCGCGAATCGATGCGAACCGATGCAACGACAACGCCCGTCGCGATCACATCCAGGCTTGCGATTCCCGTTGCCCTTGGTTCCATCTCCATTAATTCGAACTGGCCCACGATGCCTGCTCCCGGGACTCGGGATCGCCGACAAGCGTGCGGCGACAATCTTAAGGAGAGAGAAATGTCCGATATTCGCAAGGATCATTCCATCGGCGCCGGCACGGGCGCCGCGGCTGGTGCGGTCACCGGTGCGACGGTAGGCGCCGTTGGCGGCCCGATCGGCATGGCCGCTGGTGCCATCGTCGGTGGCATCGTGGGTGCGGCGGCGGGCGACCGCGTTGCCGAAGCCGTCAATCCCACCGATTACAGCGCGCACTGGAAGAACAGCTACCAGTCGACGCCGTACTACGCCTCGGGCAAGGAATGGAACGACTACGAGCCCGCCTACAAGCTCGGCTATGACGCCTATGGCAGCCATCGCGGCCGTCGCTTCGAGGACGTCGAGTCGGACCTCCAGCGCGGCTGGGACAGCAGCAAGGGCAATTCCCGCCTCGCCTGGAGCGAGGCCAAGGGCGCGGTGCGCGACGGTTGGCATTACGTCGAGCGTGCGCTGCCGGGTGATGCGGACGGCGACGGCCGCTGATCCCGCGCCGGCCGCGAATGCGGCTGGCCTGCGATGACAAGACGAGGGCCGCGACGCAAGTCGCGGCCCTTTTTCATGCGCCGTCGCCGGGCCCGGCTTTACCGCAGGAAAATGCCGGCGCGGCGGCCGTGTACCACCGCTCCGGGCCGCGATAAAGTGCGCGCATCCCGGCGCAGGACGCGCCAAGCCCACGCTTCCAAGGACCGGATGAACCCGACCCGCATCGCCGCCATCGCGCGCTTCTTCTTCCGCTATCGCAACGCCGGCATCCTCAGCGGCGTCGCGCTGGACGACCCCCTGTTCGCGGGCCTCGACGCAGCCGCCATCGGCGACGGCGTGCCGGAGGAATTCGCCCGCGACCTGGAGCAACTCGGGCCCACCTTCGTCAAGATCGGACAGAGCCTGTCCACGCGTCCGGATTTCGTGCCCGCGCCCTACATCGCCGCGCTCGAGCGCATGCAGGACGCGGTGGCCGAGGTGGATCCGGCGACCATGCGCGCGATCGTCGAGTCCGAGCTCGGCTTCAAGATCGGCAAGCTGTTCGCCAGCTTCGACGACAAGCCGATCGGCTCGGCCTCGCTGTCGCAGGTCTACTCGGCGACCCTGCGCGACGGTCGTCCCGTAGCGGTCAAAGTACAGCGCCCCGACGTCGCCGCCACCCTGCGCGAGGACCTGGACATGCTGGCCCGCGTGGCCGGCACCGTCGGCCTGGTCAGCGACCAGCCGCGGCGCTACGGCTTCGATGGGTGGGTCGTCGAATTCCGCAAGTCGCTGTCGGGCGAACTCGACTACCGGCGCGAAGGCGAGAACCTGGAGACCTTCGCCGCCCACCTGCAGGACTATCCGACCATCTTCGTGCCCAAGCCGGTCTGGGACTATTCCACCGCGCGCGTGCTGACCATGGAGATGATCAGCGGCGACAAGGTCACGAAGATCTCCGAGTTGCGCCGGATCGATCCCTCCGAATCCCTGTCCGCGCTCGCGGCCGACCTGCTGCGCGCCTACCTGGACCAGGTCTTCGTGCATGGCCTGATCCATGCCGATCCGCATCCCGGCAACGTCCTGCTGACCGGCGACGGCCGGCTGGCCCTGCTGGACCTGGGCATGGTCGCGCACCTGCCACCGCGCATGCGCGACCAGCTACTGCGCCTGCTGCTGGCGATCGTCGACGGCCGCGGCGAACAGGCCGCCGAGACCTTCGTGCACCTGAGCACGCGGCTGGAGGACTTCGACGAGCCGGCCTTCGCCCGCGAGACCGCGCGCATGATCGCCCAGTACGCGGTCTCGCTGGATTCGGGTCGCTCGGAAGGACGCCTGGTGCTGGAGATGACCCGCGTCGGCGCGGCCTGCGGCCTGCGCCCGCCGGCCGAGCTGCCGATGCTGGGCAAGACCCTGCTAAACCTGGAATCGGTCTGCGATGCGCTGGCCCCCGACCTGCCGGTCAAGGACATCGTGGAAAGCCACCTGCAGGACGTGATGGCGCGGCAGGTGAAGCAGATGTTCTCGCCCACTCGCCTGGCCAGCGACCTGCTGGACATGCAGGAGCTGCTGCGCGAGTCGCCACGTCGCGTGGGCCAGCTGTTGCGCACGCTGGCCGACAACCGGTTCCGCGTGCACATCACCGGGCTCGAGGAATCGCGCCTGGTGGAGAGCATGCAGAAGATCGCCAACCGGATCGCCGCCGGCGTGATCACCGCCGGCCTGGTCCTTGGGGCGGCAATGCTGATGCGCATCCCGACGCGGGTGGTTCTGTTCGGCTACCCGGCGTTCGCCATGGTCCTGTTCCTGATCGCGTTCGGGCTCGGCGCGACCCTGGTCGGCAGCAGCCTGCTCAGCGACCGCAAGGCCAGGCCGCGCGAGGAACGCGACCACATCTGAGCCGCCTGCCCGGCGACGGCTCAGTCGGCCGGCGCCGGCGCGGGCCGCGACCTGGCAACGCGAACGCGACGTCGCGGCGTCGGATTGGCCGCAGCCGCGGCCTCGCCGGGGCGCAGCAGCAGGCGCTGGCAGTGCGTGCAGAAGAAGGCGCGCCGGTTCGTCCGCCCCAGGTGGGCGCGGGTGAGCGTGATCCCGCACCGCGGGCAAGTGGACCGGCCGTGCACCAGCAGGTGCTTCTTGAGCTGGAACACACGGCGCCAGGCCAGGAAGTCGAAGCTGTACTGGCGCGCCTGGTCCACCAATTGGGACAGCTTGCGCGACGGCAACGCGCCGATCGTGCTCAGCGGATGCAGCCGGATCCGGAACAGCACTTCGTTCTTGATGATGTTGCCGACGCCGGAGAAGATCGCCTGGTCGAGCAATGCGTCGCAGGCCAGCGTGTCTGGTCGCTGGCGCAGCTTGGCGCGCGCGGCGGCCGGGTCCCAGTCGGCCGAGAGCACGTCGCCGCTCCAGTCGTAGACCTCGTCCAGCGGCGTTTCGAGGTACTGCACCGAACACGCATAGAAGTTCAGCTCGGCGCCCTTACTGAAGCCGAGGCTGAGCCGCGGGCTGGCATTGGGCCTGCGCTCGTCGACCCGGTAACTGCCGAACAGCATGAAGTGCACCTTCAGCGTGAAGGCGTCGAAGCCCAGCAGCAGGTGCTTGCCCCAGGTACGCACTTCGCGCAGCGTCCTGCCCTTCATCCGGCCGATGTCGATCACGCGGCTGTTGCCTTCCACGCGCAGCACGCGGCGGCCCACGAAGCCCTGCATCTCCTCGCGGGCGATCAACAGCGTCGGTCCTTCGGGCATGGCGGGGCTCCCTGCGTACAGGGCACGATTGTCGCCAGCGATTCCCGAGCGCGCGGTGAACGCCCGATCGCCGCGGCAGTCCGCCCTCAGCGGCGGACGCGGAAGGCCAGGCTGATGCGTGGTCCCACTGCCGCCGCTTCCTTGGGAATGCCGTGGTCGTAGTGCAACTGCGTGCGGTAGTCCATCACCAGCAGGCTGCCCGCCTCCAGGTCCAGGCGCAGCAGCCGGCGTGGCGGTTGCTTGGCGCGGATGTCCATGCGCCGGGTGGCGCCGAGGCTGACCAGGGCGATCGGTTCGCCGGCGACGAGGTCGGCGAGCCGGTCATTGTGCGGTGCGACGCTGTCGAGCTGGTCGCGGTACAGGTTCAGGCCCACCGCGTTGAACGCCACGCCGAGTGCGACCGACACCAGCGTCGCGATTGCGGCCAATGGCTCGGGAAGCGAAGGATCCGACAGCCGGTAGCTCGCGACCAGCCGTGGCACGTCCAGCTCGCGCTCGTACATCACGCGCCGCTCGCTGCGCCATGGGATGCCGGCCTGCAATTGCGCGAACCAGGCGCCGGCGCGCGCTGGCGCGAGGAAGCCTGGATCGTAGGCGATGCGCCCGCTGGCATCGTCCAGCAGGGCCTGGGGGCCGGGCCCGAACAACGACATGGCGGCGTCCCTGCGCTGCGCGCAGGCTCAATCCGCGTTGTGCGCGTACAGGCGCAGGCAGAGAGCGCGACTGAGGTTGCGCATGACCTTGAGCGCAACGCCGGGATGCTGGTCGCCGAGGCGCGCGAAGGCGTCCACGTCCAGCACCACCAGCTGGGTGTCGGCGATCGCCATGACGTCGGCGGTGCGCGGCGCCTGCATCAGGAAGCCGGCCTCGCCGAACAGTTGCCCGGCGCCAAGCGTGGTCAGCACGCGCCGCTGCCCGCGCGGCGACTCGGTCACCTCGACCGCGCCATCCAGGATCAGGAACAGTTCCGAGCCCCGATCACCCTTGCGCAGCACTGCCTCGCCCGCCTTCGCATCCCGATGCGCCGCGGCCAGGAACAGGAATTCCTTTTCGTCGCCGTCCATGTCGTCGAGCAGCGGGATGCCGGAATCGTTGAGCCGCGCCGCGAAGCTCAGCAGGAACTCCTCCTTGCCGAGCACGCGCACGCTGGCCGGCCGCGAATGTTCCGGGTAGCGGGTCTCGAACCAGTCGCCCAGGCTGACATTGGGCGGGAACTCCTGCGCCGCGTCGATCAGCGGCGACTTGACCGCCTCCAGGTGGGCCCAGTCGCCGGCGATCATCACCATCGGCAGGCGGAAGCCGGCGTCGGTGAGGGCATTGCCCGAGGTATAGCGGCGGAAACCCATGACCTCGTAGAAAGGCACCATGTTGGCCGCGCAGCGCAGGAACAGCGCTTCGCCGCCGGCGCCGCGGAAGTCGCTGAAGGCCGCCGCCAGCAGGCGCGGGGCCAGCAGGCTGGCGCGGTGGTCCGCGCGCACCACCAGGCGCGACAGCATGGCCTGTTGCGCTTCGGTGACCGGGAAGGTGTCCACGCCATAGAATTCGCGCCAGCGGCTGTCCGGCGGCAGGCGTTCCATCGTGGTCAGGCGCAGGCAGGCCACCGGCGTGTCGCCGTCGAAGGCCGCGTATACGGTGGACAGGGCGTCCTCGCCTTCCAGTTGCACGCCCTGCGCGTCATCGCTGCCCGGGGGGCGGCGACCGAGTTCGCGCACATAGACTTCGTAGCGCAGCCGGCCGACGGCGGCGAGTTCCGCAGCATCGCGGACCGGGCGTATCGCGATCTCGTCCATGCACTCCCCTGCAGCGTCGGCGCCGGCACATTGTGCACGAAGCCGCCCGGGCCCTGTGCACCGACGGCAAGCGCCGGGACACCGCCCGTCCGAGGGCCGCGCGTGGCGGTCAACGCGTGGCGGCGCGGCGCTTAGCGCGCGGCGGTTGGCGCGCGGCGCTTAGCGCGCTGTCGAGAGCGCCTCGGCGCGCTGCGCGCTGGCCGA
Organism: Gammaproteobacteria bacterium; assembly: GCA_025352045.1. Taxonomy (GTDB): domain Bacteria; phylum Pseudomonadota; class Gammaproteobacteria; order Xanthomonadales; family Xanthomonadaceae; genus Arenimonas. The sequence continues at coordinate 10,130 of JANXUD010000106.1, forward strand.
GGGCGGGATGAACAGTTCGTCGCCCGAGCCGGGTACCGGCAGCTCGCCATGGGCCTGGTCGAGGCCCTTGGCGAATGCTTCGCCGAGTTGCATGGCACGCTCGGCGGCCTGCTCGCAACTGGGGAACAGGTCGGGCAGGCACTTCAACGCGATGATGCGGCCGTTGTTGACGCCGTAGCGACGCACCAGCCAGGTCCCGCTCCACTGGCCGATCTCGTTGCTCGAGTACACGGTGCCCACGACGAAATTGCCGACGATCTTCTGGCTCACGGCCCTGCTCCACGAATGCGTTGCCCCCATCAGAACGCATGGCCCTTGAATGGATCGTGATCCGTGGTCCGGGCCGGGCAGCCTGAACCGGCCTCGGCTGTTGCATCCAATGAGACTGGCAAGTCGTTGAATCGACAGGGGCCGGATTTTCCGGTTGCCCTTTGCCTGCCAAGGTACCTATATTGTGACCATGTCCGATCTCACCGCCCGCCAGCAGGCCATCCTCGACTTCATCGCCACCAAGGTGCGCGACGAGGGCCTGCCGCCCACGCTCGCCGAAATCGCCGCGGCCTTCGGCTTCAACCAGACCCGCGGCGCGCACAAGCACCTGCTTGCGCTCGAGGCCAAGGGCCGGCTGCAATTGTTGCCCGGCAAGGCGCGCGGCATCCGCTTGCGGGCCTTGCCCGGTGCGCGCGGCGCGACGGCGCGGCGGCGCGACGCGGCGCTGGAGTTGCCGGTGCTGGGCCGGGTCGCGGCGGGCGCGCCGATCGGCGCCAATGGCGAACTCGCCGAGGGCGACATCGAACGCCACCTGCTGCTCGATCGCGCGATGTTCTTCCCCACGCCCGACTACCTGCTCAAGGTGCAGGGCGATTCGATGGTGGACGATGGCATCTTCGACGGCGACCTGATCGCCGTGCACCGCACGCCGGTCGCCGAGAACGGCCAGATCGTGGTCGCGCGCATCGACGGCGAACTCACGGTCAAGCGCTTCCAGCGCGACAGCCGGCGCATCAGCCTGCTGCCGCGCAATCCCGACTACGCGCCCATCGTGATCGCGCCCGGTGCGGACTTCGCGATCGAGGGCCTGTACTGCGGCCTCGTGCGGGGAGCCTGAGGCATGGCCGCCCAGCCACAGGCAGCGCTCGCGCCGCTGCTGCTGGACCGTCGCCTCTGGCGCGGCCAGGATGCGCCCGACCCACGCCCGTCCGGCCGCCCCACCGGCTGCGCCGCACTCGATGCCGCCCTGCCCGGCGGCGGCTGGCCCGACGCCGCGCTGGTCGAGGTGATGATCGCTGCCGATGGCCTGGGAGAACTCGCCCTGCTCCTGCCCGCGCTCGCGGCGCTGTCGCGCGACGCGCGGCCGGTGCTGGTCGTCGCGCCACCGTATCGCGTGTACGCGCCGGCATGGCAGGCCGCGGGCCTGCGCCTGTCGCAGCTGCACCTGCTCGAGGCGGGGCCGAAGGATGCCTTGTGGGCGATGGAACAGGCGCTGCGCGCCGGCTGCTGCGGCGCGGTGCTGGGTTGGCCGCTGCAGGCCGACGACCCCTCGCTGCGGCGCCTGCAGGTGGCGGCGGAAGCGGGTCGGACGCTGGGGTTCGTGTTTCGTTCGCTGCGCGCCATGGGCAATCCCTCGCCGGCGCCGTTTCGCGTAAGCGTGCGCGCCGGCATCCCTGGCGACATGGGCGCTGCGGGCGGCACGGACCTGCGCCTGCTCAAGTGCCGCGGCGCGCTGCCGCCGGCGCGCGCCCTGCCCTTCCTGAATTGAGGGCCCACGCATGCTCTGGGCCTGCCTGCTGCTGCCACGACTGGCGCTGGATGCGATCCGGCGCAAGCTGCCGACCGATGCGGCCGAAACTGCGTTCGCGCTGATCACGGGGCCTGCGCAACGGCGCGTGCTGCTCGATGCCAACGCGCCCGCCTGCGCCGCCGGCCTGCATCCGGGCCAGCCCCTGCTCGCGGCGCAGGCCCTGCTACCCGGCATCGCGGTGCGCGAGCACGATCCGCGCGAGGACGCGGCCCTGCGCCGCCTGCTCGCCGGCTGGGCCTATCGCTACAGCTCCCTGGTCTGCCTGCAGGATGGCGATGCGATCCTGCTCGAGGTCGAAGGAAGCCTCGGCCTGTTCGGGCCCTGGCCGCGCCTGGAACGGATGCTGCGCGACGACCTGCGCGGGCTTGGCATCGAACACCGCATCGCGATGGCGCCGACCCCGCTCGGCGCCTGCGTGCTGGCCGCCTGCGAGGACGGCATGGCGCTCACCGACGCCACCCAGCTGCAGCGCATGCTTGGCCGCGCGCCGATCGCGAAGGCACGACTGCCGGACGCGCAGGTGCAGGCCATGGCCTCGATGGGCCTGCGCCAGTTGCGCCAGCTGTTCGCCCTGCCGCGCGCGGGCCTGGCGCGGCGTTTCGGCGCCGGCCTGCTCGAACACCTCGACCGCCTGCGTGGCGACGCGCCCGACCCGCGCGAGTTCTATCGCCCGCCCGACCGCTTCGAGCAACGGATCGAGTTCGGCTACGAGATCTCGCACCACCCCGCCCTGCTGTTCCCGCTGCGCCGCCTGGTCAACGACCTGTCGGCCTACCTGGCCGGCCGCGATGGCGGCGTGCAGCGCTTCGAACTGGTGCTCGAGCACGAGGACATGGCGGTGATCGAAGGCCATGCGCCGCGCGAACAGCGCAAGCCGCCGGACAGCGTCGTGGTGGTGGGCCTGCTTGCCGCCGAGCGCGAGCCTGCGCGCCTGTTCGAACTCGCGCGCGCGCGGCTCGAGCATTGTTCCATCCCCGCACCGGTGCGTGCGCTGCGCCTGGTCGCGCGCGAACTGCCGCCCTTCGTGCCCGCGGGCCGCGATCTGTTCGACAGCCGCCCCGCCCAGGCCCTGCCCTGGGAAGCGCTGCGCGAACGCCTGCGCGCCCGTCTCGGCGAAAATGCCCTGTACCAGCTCGCTGGCCATCCCGACCCACGTCCGGAACAGGCCCTGCGCCGCGACGTGCTGCTGGTGCGCGAGCCGCCGCCGCTGTTGCTGCCGCCGCGCCCGACCTGGCTGCTGCCGCGGCCGATGCCGCTGCGCGACCACGCCCTGCGCGTGCTCTCCGGCCCCGAGCGCATCGAATCGGGCTGGTGGGACGGCGGCGACGTGCGCCGCGACTACTACGTGGTCGAGACCTCGCAGGGCCAGCGCGCCTGGGCCTTCCGGCCGGCGGGCGTGCGCGACGGCGCCTGGATGCTGCACGGCTGGTTCGCATAATGCCGCCGTGCATGGATGCACAAGTGCCGCGGGCGCAGGATGCGCAGGAGCGGCGCGGCGCGGGCTATGCGGAGCTGCATTGCCTGAGCCATTTCAGCTTTGGTCGCGGCGCTTCCAGCGCGCGCGAACTGTTCGAACGCGCCCGCCACAATGGCTATTCGGCGCTGGCGATCACCGACGAATGCACGCTCGCCGGCATCGTGCGCGCGCTGGAGGCCTCGCGCGAAACCGGCCTGGCGCTGATCGTCGGCACCGAGCTCACCCTCGATGACGGGCTCAGGCTGGTGCTGCTGGCGGAGGACCAGGCCGGTTACACGGCCATCTGCAAGCTCATCACGCAAGGCCGCCGCCGCGCCGCCAAGGGCGGGTATTCGCTGTCCCGCGACGACCTCGCCGATGGCCTGCCGGGCACGCTGGTGCTGTGGATGCCGGGAGCGGCCGCAACGCCCGGTCGCGAACAGGGCGAATGGCTGCATGCGCGTTTCGCCGGCCGGCTGTGGCTGGCGGTGGAACTGCACCGCGGGCCGGATGACGCCACGCGGCTGGCCACGCTGCTCGCGCTGGCCGATGGGCTCGGCATCCCCGCCGTCGCCAGCGGCGACGTGCACATGCACGTGCGCAGCCGGCGCGTGGTGCAGGACACCCTCACCGCCATCCGCCAGCACTGCACGGTGCACGAAGCCGGCGCCCACCTGTTCCCCAATGGCGAGCGCCACCTGCGCAGCCGCGCCGCGCTGGCGGCCATCCATCCGCGCGAATTGCTGGACGAGTCCGTGCGCATCGCCGGGCGCTGCCACTTCCGGCTGGACCAGCTCAAGTACGAGTATCCGCGCGAACTCGTGCCCGAAGGCCACACGGCCACCACCTGGCTGCGCGAGCTCACCGGGATCGGCATGCGCTGGCGCTGGCCCGATGGGGTGCCGCCCAAGGTGGCGCAGCAGATCGAGCACGAACTGCGCCTGGTGGCGGAACTGGAGTACGAAGCCTTCTTCCTCACCGTGCACGACATCGTCCAGTACGCGCGCTCGCAGGGCATCCTGTGCCAGGGCCGCGGCTCGGCGGCGAACTCGGCGGTCTGCTTCGCGCTGGGCATCACCGAGGTGGACCCGGCGCGGATGAACATGCTGTTCGAGCGTTTCATCTCGAAGGAACGCAACGAGCCGCCCGACATCGACGTGGACTTCGAGCACGAGCGGCGCGAGGAGGTGATCCAGTACCTCTACCGCAAGTACGGGCGCGAGCGCACCGCGCTGGCGGCTACCGTCATCTGCTACCGCGCCAAGAGCGCGGTCCGCGACGTGGCCCGGGCGCTCGGCCTGCCGCTCGACCAGGTGGACCAGCTGGCCCGCGTGTTTTCCTGGTGGGACGGCGAAGATCCGCTGGACGAACGCCTGCGCGAGCGCGGCTTCGACCCCGACAGCCCCGTGCTGCGCCGCGTACTGGCGGTGACCCGCGAGTTGCTCGACGCGCCGCGGCACCTGTCCCAGCACACCGGCGGCTTCGTCATCTCCGAACAACCCCTGCACCACCTGGTGCCGGTGGAGAACGCGGCCATGCCCGACCGCACCATCATCCAGTGGGACAAGGACGACCTGGAGACGCTGGGCCTGCTCAAGGTGGATTGCCTGGCGCTGGGAATGCTGACCTGCGTCAGCAAATGCCTGGCCCTGCTCAAGGCGCACGCGGGCCTCGACCTCACCCCGGCGACCATCCCTCCCGACGATGCGCCGACCTACGCCATGATCCAGGCCGCCGACACCGTCGGCGTGTTCCAGATCGAATCGCGCGCGCAGATGTCCATGCTGCCGCGCATGAAGCCGGCCAACTACTACGACCTCGTCATCGAAGTCGCGCTGGTCCGGCCCGGGCCGATCCAGGGAAAGATGGTGCATCCCTTCCTGCGCCGGCGGCAGCAACTCGAGCCCGTGGTGTATCCATCGGAAGCCCTGCGCGCGGTGTTCGAACGCACCCTGGGCGTCCCACTGTTCCAGGAACAGGTCATGCAACTGGCCATCGTCGCCGCCGGCTTCTCGCCCGGCGAAGCCGACCAGTTGCGCCGCTCGATGGCCGCATGGAAGCGCCGTGGCGGGCTGGAGTATTTCCGCGGCCGCGTGCTGGGCGGCATGGCCGAGCGCGGCTATACCACCGAATTCGCCGAGCAGGTGTTCGAGCAGATCAAGGGCTTCGGCAGCTATGGCTTCCCGGAGTCGCACGCGGCCAGCTTCGCCCTGATCGTGTACGTGAGTTGCTGGCTGAAACGGCACCACCCGGCCGCCTTCACCTGCGCGATGCTCAACTCGCAGCCCCTGGGCTTCTATTCGCCCGACCAGCTGGTGCAGGACGCGCGCCGGCATGGCATCGCCATCCGCCCGGTGGATGTCCGCAGCAGCGACTGGGACTGCACGCTGGAAGGCGACGCGCTGCGGCTTGGGCTGCGGCTGGGGCTGCGGCAAATCGGCGGGCTGCGCGAGGACACGGCGCGACGCGTGGTGGCCGCGCGTGCACGGCATGCCTTCGCCGACGTGGCCGACCTGTGCGAACGCGCCATGCTCGACGACCGCGACCAGGCCCTGCTCGCCGATGCCGGCGCGCTCAAGGGCCTCGCGGGCCATCGCCATCGCGCGCGCTGGGCCGTGGAGGGCGTGGAGAAACAGTTGCCCCTGTTCGGCGCCGTGCGCGAGGCTGCGGTGCAGTTGCTCGTGCCCACCGCGCATGACGACATGCAGGCCGACTACGCCAGCATCGGCCTCACCCTCGGCCGGCATCCGCTGTCGATGCTGCGCACGGCGCTGGCCGCGCGGCGTTGCCGGCGCTCGCGCGAGTTCGCGCGACTGGCCCATGGCACCCCGGTGCGGCTGGCCGGGCTGGTGACCCTGCGCCAGCGGCCGGAGACCGCCAGCGGCGTCACCTTCGTCACGCTCGAGGACGAGGACGGACTGGTGAACGTCGTGGTCTGGCACGAACTGGGCGAACGACAGCGGCGCGTCCTGCTGGAATCGCGCTTGCTGGCGGTGCAGGGCCGGGTCGAATCGGCCGAGGGCGTGCGCCATCTGATCGCCTCGGACCTGCGCGACTGGACGCCCCTGCTGGGTGGGCTGGCGTACCGGAAATCGCAGGATTTCCGATGAATGCAGGCAGGGCAGCCGATGAATGAGACGGCAATCGCAAGCGCAGGTCGATGGTCACCCCGTCCAAAGTCACTTGTCCCCGTGCCGCCCGGGCCCCATAAATAGGACATGCACCGCCATCCGCCCCGGCGCCCTGCCCGCGCCCTGACGATTCCGATGCCCCTCGCCCGTGCGCGGGCACTGCCCCTGTTCGCCTTCGTGGTGCTGGCCCTGCTGCTCGCCTTCGCCACCGCGCCGGCGCAGGCACGAACCATCTACCGCTGCGTACGCAATGGCAGCGTCAGCCTGGCCACCGCGCCGGAACCCGGTTCCAAGTGCAAGGCGCAGTTGGTGGATGACAACGCGGCCAAGCTGCCCAACCTCTGGGGCGTGAACGGCAAGCAGACCGGCGTGCTGTACGAACGCCAGCAGGACGGCACCACCGTCTACAGCACGCGAAACCTGCCGGGTTCGACGCCCTTGCTGCGCTTCGCCGTCACGCCGCCGCCGGGCGCGCTCGCGCACCCCGGCCTGGGCCACGTCGGCGCCGCGCGCACTGCGGTGCATTCGGACCTGTTCCGCGCCGCGGCCAAGGCCAATCGCATCGACGATGCCTGGCTGCGCGCCATCGCCCACGCCGAAAGCGACCTGCAAGCGGACGCCGTCTCGCGCAAGGGCGCGCAGGGCATCATGCAGTTGCTGCCGCGGACCGCGGCAGCATACAAGGTGGACGATCCGTTCGCGCCGGCCGACGCCATCGCCGGCGGCGCGCGCATGCTCAGCGACCTGCTGCACCGCTACAAGGGCGACCGCCAGCTGGCGACCGCGGCCTACAACGCCGGCATCGGCACGGTGGAAAAGTACGGCGGCGTCCCGCCCTATGCCGAGACCGTGGCCTACGTGGCCAAGGTGGACGCACTCTACGACCGCTACAAGGTGGCGCTGGCGATCAAGCCGGCGGTGAAACGGCGCAAGCACCGCAGCTGACAATCTCACCATCGGAGACGGCATCCGCCTACAAGTCAGGCCTTCATTCCCCGAAGGCCCGCCGATGACGTCCACCGCAACACAGCTCGCCCGCCTCGACGCCTCCTTCGGCACCGGCCTGGCCCGCGGCGACAGCGCCGGTCTCGGCCAGCGCCTGCAGAAGAAGTACGGCGACCGCATCACCGGCGCCCTGCACCTGCCCGGCCGCGAGGGCCGCTACGCGCCGCTGCCGTCCAGCCTGCCTGCGGCGCTGGCCAATGCGCTGCGTGCACGTGGCATCGAGCAGCTCTACAGCCACCAGGCCGAGGCCTGGGACGCCGTACAGGACGGCAAGCACGTGGTGGTGGTGACGCCGACCGCCTCGGGCAAGAGCCTGTGCTACACCCTGCCGGTGGTTGCCGGCGCCATGCGCGGCCAGGCCAAGGCGCTTTACCTGTTCCCGACCAAGGCCCTCGCGCAGGACCAGGTGGCCGAGTTGCTCGAGCTCAATCGCGCCGGATCACTGGGGTTACGGGCGTTTACGTTCGATGGCGACACGCCAGGCGATGCGCGCCAGGCGATCCGCCTGCACGGCGACATCGTGGTCAGCAATCCCGACATGCTGCACCAGGCGATCCTGCCGCACCACACCAAGTGGGCGCAGTTCTTCGAGAACCTGCAGTACGTGGTCATCGACGAGATCCATACCTATCGCGGCGTGTTCGGCTCGCACGTGGCCAACGTGATCCGGCGGCTCAAGCGCGTCTGTGCGTTCTACGGGTCCAACCCGCAGTTCATCCTGTGCTCGGCGACCATCGGAAATCCAAAGGCGCATGCCGAAGCGCTGGTCGAGCACGAGGTCGTCGCGATCACCGACGACGGCGCGCCATCCGGCGCGAAGACCGTGCTGCTGTGGAATCCGCCGGTGGTCAACCGCGAGCTCGGCCTGCGCGCGTCGGCGCGTTCGCAAACCAATCGCATCGCCCGATTGGCGATCAAGGCCGGGTTGAAGA
>JANXUD010000001.1 GCA_025352045.1 Gammaproteobacteria bacterium
TGGTGCGAGACCGGCAAGCCCGATCTCGAGTTCGCCAGGAAGTTTGCCGAAGCCATCCACGCCAAATACCCGGGCAAGCTGCTGGCCTACAACTGCTCGCCGTCGTTCAACTGGAAGAAGAACCTCGACGACGCGACCATCGCCAGCTTCCAGCATGACCTGGCGGCGATGGGTTACAAGTTCCAGTTCATCACCCTGGCCGGCTTCCACGCGCTCAACTACTCGATGTTCCACTTGGCGCACGGCTATGCGCGCCGGCAGATGAGCGCCTTCGTGGAGCTGCAGGAAGCGGAGTTCGCGGCCGCCGACCGCGGTTTCACCGCGGTCAAGCACCAGCGCGAGGTCGGCACCGGCTACTTCGATTCGGTCACCCAGGCGATCCAGGGCGGGACCAGTTCGACCACGGCGCTGAAGGGTTCCACCGAGGAAGAGCAGTTCCACGACAAGGCCGCCTGACTGCATTGATGGGCGCGCGTGGAGGGGACGCGCGCCCATCTCCCCCTGAGTGGACCTGACCCTGTTCAGGGTTCCGGGCGTGGTGCAGGTGCACTAATTTTCGCGAACCTTGACCGGGCGCACGGCCACACGCGCGCGAATTGCCGCGGGTTGGGTACACTCGGGTTTTCGCCCCCCGCCGAGTGTCCGTGAGCCCTGTGGATATCCTGACGAACGGCCCCGCCGTCCGTGGCGACGACCAACGCCTTCCCAGCCCGATGAAGGCCGAGGAATGGTCGCTGCTGACCGGCGTCGGCTTCGCCCGCGCCGTGCTGCCGGGCGAGCAACTGTTCCGCCGCGGCGACGACGCCCAAGCCATGTTCCTGGTCGATACCGGCAGCGTGCGCCTGAGCTTCGAGGACGGCATGGCCGACAAGATTCTCGGCCCGGGCCAGTATTTCGGCGAGCTGTCCGTGTTCATCGGCCAGCACCAGCGCTTCGCCAGCGCCGTGGTCGAGACCGAGGGCGTGCTGTTCGAGGTCACCGCTGCCGAGTTCGCCCGGCTGCTGGAACGCGAACCCGGCGCGCTTTCGCGCTTCATGCTGCGCAGCTTCACCTACCTGGTGACGGGCGAACAGCAGTTGATGCAGAGCCTGCGCCGGCGCAACGAAGACCTGATGCAGACCCTCGACACGCTGCGCCAGACCCGCAGCGAACTGTCGGTCGCCCAGCAACTGGTCCGCTCCGACGACCTGACCGGCCTGGCCAACCGGCGCGGCCTGTACCGCTACCTCGACGAGACCAGCCGTTACCCCCTGGCCGGCAAGCGCATGGCCCTGCTGCTGATCGACATCGACCGCTTCAAGCGTCTGAACGATCTCAGCGGACACCTTGCCGGCGACAGCGCCCTGCGCGCCGTCGCCGATGAAGTCCGGCGCATGGCCGGACCCCTTGAGCTTCCCTGCCGGCTCGGCGGCGACGAGTTCGCCCTGGTCCTGCGTGTCGCCGACGAGGGTGACCTCGCCAATCGGGCGCTGGGGCTGATCGCGGCGATCCGCGCCCTGCGCCTGCCGTCCCTGCGCGAACAGCACCTGACGGTGAGCGTTGGCGGCGTGTTCTGCGACGATCAGGGCGGTTGGTCAATCTGGTACAGCCAGGGCGACCAGGCCCTGTATGAAGCCAAGAGCCGCGGTGGCGACCGATGGCGGCTTGCCCTTTGAGGCCGGAATGGCCTGTGCCGGGGCGTTAAGTCGTTGACTGAACCACCAAGGTCTCCCCAGGGGTCATGAGCGCCTCGCCCATTCGCGCCCCGAAATCACCGCTCGGCAGCCCCATGACGCCCGTCCTCCGGGCCGTCCTGCTTGCCGACCTGGTGGATTCGACGGCCTTCATCGAGCGCTTTGGCGATGCCCAGGCGGCATCCGCCCTGCAGCGGCTGGACCTGCAGATCCGCGACCTCCTTGCCTTCACGGGCGGCCGGCTGATCGACAAGGCGGACGGCCTGCTGGCCCTGTTCGAGCGGCCCGTCCAGGCGGTGGACTTCGCCCTGCGCTACCAGCAACTGCTGCGCCAGTTCAGCGAAGGCGACACCGGGCAACTACAGGCTCGCGTCGGCATCCATGTCGGCGAGCTGATGACCTGGCACAACGATGACGCGGCCGTCGCCGCGGGCGCCAAGCCGCTGGAAGTCGAGGGCCTGGCCAAGCCGGTCGCCGCACGCCTGATGTCGCTGGCCCTACCGGGCCAGATCCTGATCTCGAGCATGGCCCAGAGCCTGGCGCAGCGCGCCCAGGCGGAGCTGGGCGAGCGCGCCGACAAGGTGCGCTGGATGGTCCACGGCCGCTACCGCTTCAAGGGCGTGCCGGCGCCGCTTCTGGTGCACGAGGTCGGCGAGGACGGCCTCGCGCCGCTGCGCACGCCGCCGTCCGGGCAGAAGGTCTGGCGCGACGTGCCCCTGTGGCGGCGACCGCCGGTGGTGGCCTTGGAGGTCGTGCTGTTCCTTGCCGTCGCGGCCTTCTACGGCTACACCGCCCTGCGCGCCACGCCCGCGCTGGCGTTCGGCGAGCGGGACTGGGTGGTGGTGGGCGACATGAGCAATTTCACCGGCGATGCGCGCCTGGACGATTCCCTCGACACCGCCCTGCGCGTCGGCCTGGAGCAATCGCGATACGTGAACCTGGTGCCCGAGCTGAAGGTGCGCGACGTGCTGCAGCGCATGGGCCGGTCGCCGTCGGCCGTGGTGGACCGTGCGGTCGGCAGCGAGATCGCCCTGCGCGAGGGCGCCCGCGCCCTGCTGTTGCCCTCGGTCGCCGAGGCCGGCGGGCGGCTGCGCGTCAGCGTCGAGGTGGTGGACCCGAACACCCAGGTCACGGTGTATGCGCAATCGGCCGACGGCCGGGGCGTGGAGTCGACCCTTGCCTCGATCGACACGATCAACGCCGAGTTGCGCGGCAAGCTGGGTGAGTCGCTGGCCGAAGTCGCCGCCGAGCGCAAGCCGCTGGCGCAGGTCACGACCGGCAACCTCAATGCCCTGCGCGCCTATGGCCTGGCGCAGGACGCCTATCGCGCTGGCCGCTACGCCGAGGCATCGAGCCTGGCCAGCGAGGCGGTGCGGCTGGATCCGGGTTTCGCCATGGCCTATGCCTTCCTGGCCCGCGTCAGGTTGAGCTTCGGCGACAGTGCGGGCTACGACAAGTTGCTGGCCAAGGCCGATTCGCTGCGCGCCCGGCTGTCCCATCGCGAGGCGCTCATGCTGGACGCGCGCATGGCCATGCACATGCCGCCCGAGCAGGGCCTGCAGAAGTTGCGCCTGCTGACACTCCTGTATCCGGACGAGTACAGCGGCTATTACAACTACGCGTTGCTGTCCTGGGACTACGGGATCCGCCGGCGCGAGGCCCTGGACCAACTCGCGCCCGCGTTGTCGCCCCGCAATGCCTCGGCGGCCTCGGCCTACTACCTGCAGGGCGTCCTGCAGCTGGGGCTCGAGCGTTATGCCGAGGCATTGGCCTCCTTCAACAAGTACGAACTGGCCGGGTCGCGCGGCTATATCCGCCAGTACGCCGAAACCCATGCCGCCCAGCGCCACTTCGACTTGGCCGCCAGGGTGCTCGCACGCCAGGTCCCGACCGGGGCCGACTACAGCGATTTCGAGACCAGCTCCGATGCCGCCCTGTTCCAGCTCGACCAGGGGCAGTGGAGCGACGGCCTGGCGACGCTGCGCAAGCACGCGGCCAGCGCCGGTGGCGATGCGCCAGACCGGTTGCGCACGAATGTCTTCGTGCTGCTCTCGTTGCGGGCAGCGTCCGGTGATCCGTCGGTGCCGGCCGCGCTACGTGCCTTCGTCGCCAGCCAGGCGCCGTGGTTGCGCAGCGCCGTGTCGATCGAGCGCCACCACGACCGTTTCCTCGTGCTTGCCGCCGGGGTGCTGGCGGCGGAAGCCGGCGACCGGGCGACCGGCCTGGAGGCGCTGCGCCTGGGCTCGGCGCCCGAAAACGCCGCCTTCCCGACGCTGACCAATGCCACGGCGATGCTGCAGGCCGCACTGGCGACCCGCGACGGCCATGCCGAGCAGGCGATCGCGCGGCTGGTGCCCCTGCACATGGGGTCGGAACTGTATTACAGCCACGCCGTGCTGATGAACGCGCTTGCAGCCGCGCATCGCTTCGATGACGCACTGGCCGAGGCGGACTGGCTCGCCGCGCACCGGGGCACGGCATACGCGGAATACAACAGCGACTACGCCCTCAATGCACTGGGCGTGGTGCAGAGCAACCTGGCCCTGCTGTCCGGCGCCGAATACGCCCGGCAGGCCGGCAAGCCCGATGTGGCCCGGGGCCACCTGGCCGCGTTCCTGCGCGCCTGGCCGGGCGCCGCGCAGCTGGATTTCCTGCGCGCCCGCCTGGCCAAGCTCGACGCCCCTACTTCGCCGCCTCGAAGTAAGCGAACGGGTTGAGGATCTGCAGCCGCGCCGAAAGCTCCTTGCGGGTGGCGCGGATCTCCTCCTTGCTGGCCAGCGTCTTCGCCGTGCAGCACAACACCGCATCCTGGCCGGCGACGCCGAGCTTGTCGGCTGGCGTTTCATGCCCCACCTGGCGCAGTGCCTCGCGCGGATCTTTCTGGAACAGCTCGCGGAAATCGTCGTCACTGGACAATTTGTCGAGCAGCTTGTCCGATACCTTTTGCGTGAAACGCGCCATGTGCTTTCCCCTGGAGCCCGGAACCGGGTCCGAGGCAGGCTAGCGAAGCGCCGCAGGCCGCGCAAGCGGGCTGGTCGGCGCGAGCGCGCGTGGCCGAGCCCGGGCACGCGTTACCCTTCGACGCTGCCACGCGCCCCGCGGGGCCCGGGCGTTCCGCTTGACCCGCGAAAGACACGAAGGAAACCGGCATGTTGCTCAAGCGTCCACGCATCCTGATGGTCGAGCGTCGCGAACGCGCGGACTTCTCGCTGGACAGCCTGCTGTCGGGCGGTGCCGGCCTGGCAAGGCGGCAGGCCTGGATCGCACTCGCGCCGCACCTCGACGCGGAAGTGGAGCTGGAGCTTGCGGACCTGTCCGTCATCGAGGCCCTGTCACCGGATGCGGCCTGCCCGCGCGCCGACCTGGACGCCCGCTTCGGTGCGGCGCGGGTCGACGCCCTGGTTGCCGCAGGACTGCTGGTCGGCGACCACGACGGGCATGCGACGCTCCGCGAGCGCGAGCGCGTGCTCGGCGAGACCGCCTGGTGGCCGCCCGCGGCCGTGGCGCACGCACTCGGACGGTGGGACGGCGTGGACATCGCCGCCGACGAGGAACGTCTGGGACGCGTGAGCCTGGCCCAGTTGCTGGACCACCACGGACCGCCGCCGGCCGAAGCCACGGTGCAGCGCCCGCGGGCATCGTGGCTGCCGTTGCCGGCGCCTGCCACCGGCCCGCTCGACCAGGTGCTGCGCCGGCGGGCAAGCTGCCGGAACTTCATCGCGGAGGCAGGCGTCCCGCTGGCCGATCTGTCGACCACGCTGCACCGGGTATTCGGCGCCCAGGCCGCGCAGGTGCTGGCGCCCGGCGCGACCATGCTGAAGAAAAACAGCCCGTCGGGCGGCGGCCTGCATCCGATCGATGCCTATGTGCTGGCGCAGCGGGTGGACGGACTGGAGCCGGGCCTATACCACTACCAGTGCTTGGAGCATGTGCTGGAGCCGATGCAGGTCCAGCCGGCGGCAACGGTCGCCGGGTTCGCGCACGAGTTGGTCGCCGGCCAGGCGTGGTTTGCCAACGCGCCCGTGCTGGTGCTGATGGCTGCGCGCTTCCAGCGCAATTTCTGGAAGTACCGCCGCCACGCCAAGGCCTGGAAAGTCATCCTGCTTGATGCCGGCCACCTGTCGCAGAACTTCCAGCTCAGCGCCACCGAACAGGGCTATGGCGCGTTCGTGACCGGCGCCATCAACGACCGCTGCGCCGAGCGCCTGTTCGGCTTCGACGGACTGGGCACGGGCGCGATCGCGGTCTGCGGGATGGGGCGGCGGGCGGCGGCGATCACCACCATCGAGTTCGATCCGCTGGGGCTGGCGCCGCGGGGATAGCGGTGGCTAGGTGACGTCCTGCTGGTCCTTGCGCGGCAGGCCATCGTGCAGCCGCCCGCTGTCGCCGCCTGTGCCGGAGATTGCGCGATGGCACCGCCTCGATTGCGTCCTCTCGATTGTGCGAGCGCGAGCGCGAACGCGGTCGCTCAGGCCGCACTCGCCTGGCTCGGGACAGCTGGGGCGTTCACGCCGCGCACGCCCTCGCGTGGACGATCGAACTGGCGCCAGCCGATGGCTTCAGCCAGGTGCGTGGTGGCGATGCCATCGGCGCCATCCATGTCGGCGAGCGTGCGGGCGACACGCTGGATCCGCTGCACTGCGCGCGCTGACAAGTCCAGCGTCGCCATCGCGCGCTCCAGAAGGCGCTGGTCCCCGGGGGACAGCGGGCAATGGCGTTCGGTCTCGTGCTGGCTGAGTTCGGCATTGAGCTTGCCGGCGCGCGCGAGCTGGCGGGCGCGGGTTGCGATCACCCGGGTGCGCACGATGTGTGACGGCTCGCCCCGTGGCGCGGATTGTCGCAGTTCCTTGGGCCGCAGCCGCGCCATGGGCACGTGCAGGTCGATGCGGTCGAGCAGGGGGCCGGACAGGCGGTGCCGGTATTGCTCGATCATGTCGGTGGTGCAACGGCAGCGGCTGCTGGCATCGCCGGCCCAGCCGCAAGGGCAGGGATTCATCGCCGCGATGAACTGGAACCGCGCGGGGAACTCCGCATTGCGGCCCAGCCGCGACACCGTGACCACGCCGGACTCGAGCGGCTGGCGAAGTGCGTCCAGCGCGCTGCGTTGCCACTCGCCGAGTTCGTCCAGGAACAGCACGCCGTGGTGCGCAAGCGAGATCTCGCCCGGCCGCGGCGGGATGCCACCACCGACCAGGGCGACGGCGCTGGCGGTGTGGTGCGGCGCGCGGAAGCGGCGCCGGCGCCAGGTGGCGGGATCGAAGCCCTGCCCGCTGGCGGAGGCGACCACGGCCGCGTCGAGTGCCTCGGCTTCCGAGGCCTCGGGCAGCAGGCCCGGCAGGCGCGTCGCGAGCAAGGTCTTGCCACAGCCCGGGGGGCCGACCAGCAGGAGGTGGTGGCCGCCGCTGGCCGCCACCTCGAGTGCACGGCGGGCGCGACCCTGGCCGCGTACATCGGCGAGGTCGGGCGTAGCGGCCTGGGCCGCGGCGACAGCGGCTGCGGCGTCGGCGTCACTGCGCATCGCCCGCGGCAGGCGGCGCACGCCGTTCAAGTGCGCGACCACTTCCAGCAGCGTGCGCGCGAGGTAGGCCTCGACGCCTTGCGCCAGCGCGGCCTCGGCACCGTTCGCCGCCGGCAGGATCAGCGCGCGCCCTTCGCGTGCGGCGGCGAGCGCCGCGGGCAGCACGGCCGACACCGCGCGCAGCTCCCCGGTCAATGCCAGTTCGCCCAACAGTTCGACCCGCCCGAGCGCCTGCACGTCAACCAGGCCGCTCGCCGCCAGGATGCCCACGGCAATCGGCAAGTCGAAGCGCCCGCCATCCTTGGGCAGGTCTGCCGGTGCGAGGTTGACGGTGATGCGCCGCGACGGGAACTCCAGTTGCGCGCAGTGGATCGCGGCGCGCACGCGGTCGCGGCTCTCGCGCACCGCCGCCGCCGGCAGGCCGACGATGGTCAGCTGCGGCAACCCGGGTGCGAGATGCACCTCGACGCGGACCGCCGGCGCGAGCACGCCCGTCCGCGCGCGGCTATGCGCCAGCGCGAGTGACACCGGAGCAGCGGATCAGTTCTTGCTGTCGGGCGGCGTCGCGAGCCGCGCCTCGAGCACCTGCAGGGCGCGCTCGAGGGCATCGATCTTTTCCCGCGTGCGCAGCAGCACCGCGCGCTGCACTTCGAATTCCTCGCGCGTGACCAGGTCGAGCTTGCCCAGGCCGGCCTGCAGCGTGGCCTTCATGTTCTGCTCGAGGTCGGCGCCCGCTTCCTTCAGCCCTGGCGGGATGAGGGAGGTGAGTTTGCGCGCGAGTTCGTCGATGGCTTTGAGGTCGATCATTTGCCGCTCCTTGGTGGCCTGCACGCAGCATCCGATGCGCGTGGCGCTGGAACCATCGGCACAAGCCAGCCTGCGGGGTCAGGAAACCCTGATCCCCGGGCCCTCCATTCAACGCGATAAGCGACGAGCAATCAATCGCCAGCGCACGGGCAGGGTAGGGGCTTCGAACCCCGGAGCCCGCCATGACCGCCGCCACGCCGACGCTGAACCCGGGCGACACCGCCTGGATGCTGACCTCCAGCCTCCTGGTCCTGATGATGACCCTGCCTGGCCTGGCCCTGTTTTACGGCGGCCTGGTCCGGGCCAAGAACGTGCTCAGCGTGCTGATGCAGTGCATCGCCATCGTCTCGGTGGTGACCCTGATCTGGGTCGCTTACGGCTACAGCGTGGCCTTCAGCACCGCGGGCATGGCCGGCGACACGCTGAACCTGCACAGCTTCTTCGGCGGGCTGGACCGGGCCTTCCTGGCCGGCGTGACCCGGGACAGCCTGACCCTGACCGTGCCCGAGTCCGTGTTCGCGATGTTCCAGCTGACCTTCGCGGCCATCACCCCGGCGCTGATCGTCGGCGCCTTCGCCGAGCGCATGCGGTTCGGGCCGATGCTGGCCTTCACCGTCCTGTGGCTGACCTTCAGCTACCTGCCGATCGCGCACATGGCCTGGTCCGGTCCCGGCGGCGTGTTCGTCAACTGGGGCGTGCTCGACTTCGCCGGGGGCACGGTAGTGCACATCAATGCGGGCATCGCGGGGCTGGTGGCCTGCCTGATGGTGGGCAAGCGCCGCGGCTGGCCGACCCAGATGATGCCGCCGCACAATCTGGCCTTCACCCTGATTGGCGCCAGCCTGCTGTGGGTCGGCTGGTTCGGCTTCAACGCCGGCTCTGCGGTCGCAGCCAACGGCAGCGCCGGCATGGCCATGCTGGTGACGCAGGTGGCGACCGCCGCCGCGGCCCTGGCCTGGATGGCGATCGAGTGGCGCGTGCACGGCAAGCCCTCCCTGCTCGGCATCGCCTCGGGTGCGGTGGCGGGCCTGGTGGCCATTACCCCGGCCTCGGGCAGCTGCGGGCCGCTGGGCGCGATCGTGATTGGCGCCGCCGC
Source organism: Gammaproteobacteria bacterium (assembly GCA_025352045.1). Classification (GTDB taxonomy): domain Bacteria; phylum Pseudomonadota; class Gammaproteobacteria; order Xanthomonadales; family Xanthomonadaceae; genus Arenimonas. The sequence continues at coordinate 9,095 of JANXUD010000001.1, forward strand.
GGGCGTGCTCTGTTTCCTGGCCTCGTCGCGGCTCAAGCGTCGCCTGGGCTATGACGACGCGCTGGATGTGTTCGGCGTGCACGGCATCGGCGGCATCGTCGGCGCGCTGCTCACCGGCGTGTTCGCCAGCGCCTCGCTGGGCGGCATCGGCTACGCCGAAGGCTTCGACATGGCCCGGCAGGTCGGTCACCAGGCGCTGGCGGTGATCGTCACCTGCGTCTGGAGCGCCGTGGTCACCGGCGGCTCGCTCTGGCTGATCGCGCGCGTCACCCCGCTGCGCGTGGATACCGAAGCCGAGACCGACGGCCTCGACCTCGCCCTGCACGACGAGCGTGGCTACAACCTCTGAACCAGCCTGGCCACTGCACCGGCGTCGGCGCGCCCGCCGCCGGACGCTGTAACCTAACCGCAAGCATCCAAGGACGCCCGCAATGAAAATGGTCATGGCCATCATCAAGCCCTTCAAGCTCGACGACGTGCGCGAGGCCCTGTCGGAGGTCGGCGTCACCGGCGTGACGGTGACCGAGGTCAAGGGCTTCGGCCGCCAGAAGGGCCACACTGAGCTGTACCGAGGCGCCGAGTACGTGGTCGATTTCCTGCCCAAGATCAAGCTCGAGGTCGCGGTCACCAGCGACCAGGTGGACCGCGTGGTCGAGGCGATCCAGGCGGCCGCCAACAGCGGCAAGATCGGCGATGGCAAGATCTTCGTCTACGAACTCGAGCGGGTCATGCGCATCCGCACCGGCGAGCTGGACGGCGACGCGCTTTGACGGGAGGCGCCGGCAGTACGCCGGGGCCGCCGTCTTTTCGAAAACTTAATCCTCTTGCGGGCCCGGTTGGTCTATCGTGTCCGCGGACGCCCCCCGTCCGGGAGACCCTCATGACGACACCCGACAAACCCGACTTCAGCAATGTCACAGGCAGCGTGACCAGCACCGAGCAGCCGCGCGCCGATTTCGGCAACGTGCAGGCATCCGTCACCTCCACCGAGGAAAAGCTCGGCGGCAGCGGCGGTGGCGGCGGCGCGGGCGAACAGAGCTATACGGTGGTGAAGGGCGACACGCTTTCGCACATCGCCAAGCAGTTCTACGGCAAGGCCAGCCATTGGCACGCCATCTACGATGCCAACCGCGACCAGCTCAGCGACCCGGACAAGATCTTCCCGGGCCAGGTGCTGAAGATCCCCGCGCAGCAGGACTGACGCCCTTCCTATTCCGGAGCCAACCATGAACAGCAAGACCCTGCATTACGCCGTCGCCACCGCGCTGGTCGCGTCCCTCGCCCTGGCCGGCTGCAAGAAGAAGGACGAGCCCGTCCCGCCGCCCGTCGCCACCGCGCCCCAGGCCGCACCGGCGCCCGCGCCCGCGCCCGCACCCGCCGCCACCGCGTCCGTCACCGGCGTGGACCTGGGCAATGCCGTTGGCGCCGACATGAAGGTCAGCGCGCCGATGACCAGCTTCGGCAAGAAAGACACGATCATCGCCGCGGTGTCCACCAAGACCAGCGATCCCGCTGCCAAGGTGCCGGGCAAGCTGACCGCCAAGTGGACCTTCCAGGATGGCCAGGTGGTGAACGAGGAGAGCCAGGACCTCAGCTTCACCGGCGACGGCGTCACCGATTTCCGCATCGCCAAGCCCGATGGCTTCCCGGCCGGCAACTACAAGGTCGAGGTGTCGCTGGACGGCACCGTGGCGCAGTCGAAGGACTTCGCCGTCAAGTGACCCACGTGGGAGCGGCTTCATCCGCGACTGGATCGCGGTTGGAGCCGCTCCCACAGTTCAGCCCAGCGCGCGCTGCAGCAGCGGCGGCATCGCCAGCGCGCCCTGGTGCACGTCGGCGGTGTAGTACTGCGTCTCGAACGGCTTGGCCGCGGCGTCGGCCTTGCGGAACTGCGTGAGGTCGCGCGACTGCTTCGAGGCGATCAGGCAGCTCCACCAGCCGGTGGGGTAGCAGGGCTGCGGGAAGGGCAGCACGCGGAAATCCTTGAACCCGGCGTCGCGCATCGCGTCGCGCATCTCGATGATCAGGTGCATCAGCGCCAGCGGGCTTTCGCTCTGCTGCACGAGCAGCCCGTCCGGGCGCAGAGCCTTCAGGCAGTTCTCGTAAAAGGCTCGGTTGAACAGGCCTTCCGCGGGACCGACCGGGTCGGTCGAATCCACGATCACCAGGTCGATGCTCCCCGGCGCGGCATTGGCCATGTAGGCCAGGCCGTCGTCGAACATCACCGTCGCGCGCGGGTCGCCGTTGCTCTCGCACAGCTCGGGGAAATATTTCTCGGCCATGCGCGTCACCTGCTCGTCGATGTCGCACTGCACCGCGCGCGTGACCTCCGGGTGGCGCAGGACTTCGCGCAGCGTGCCGCAATCGCCGCCGCCGATGATCACTACGTCGCGCGGCGCCGGGTGCGTGTACAGCGGCGCATGCGCCATCATCTCGTGGTAGAAGAAATTGTCGCGCGTGGTCACCATCATCGCGCCGTCGATGAGCATGACGTTGCCCCAGTCGGTGCTCTCGTACATCTCGATCTTCTGGAACGGCGACTGCACTTCCTCCAGCTTGTGCTTGATGCGCAGGCCGAAGGCCGAGCCGGTGTGGGTGAAATTCTCGTGGAGCCAGTTCCCAGGTGTATCGCCCATTCCAAGGCTCCAGAAAGTAGAAAGAGTAAGCCGCCATTCTACCCACGCGCCCCCGGCGCGCCTTGAACCCCACCCAACAAAGCCTCTCCAATCTCGGCTGGAGCCGCTCCCGCGAAGCCTCAGCGGTACAATCCATGCCAGTCTCGCGCAGGATGCAGCCCCATGCCCGCCTGGTCCCTCGACCGCGCCCGCCACACCTACTCGATCCCCTACTGGTCGGACGGCTATTTCGACGTGGACGCCGCCGGCCGCATGGTGGCGATGCCGCATGGCGCCGCCGGTCCCGCGCTGGCGATCCCCGAAGTGCTGGACCAGGCCACGGCCGCGGGCCTGAAGCTGCCGCTGCTGCTGCGCTTCTCCGACATCCTGGGCGACCGCCTGCGCAAGCTGCAGGCAGCGTTCGCCAAGGCCATGCGCGAGCTCGACTACGCCGGCGGCTACACCGCCGTCTATCCGATCAAGGTCAACCAGCACTACGGCGTCGCCGGCGAACTCGCCGCGCAGGGTGGCGAGGGCTTCGGCCTGGAAGCCGGATCGAAACCCGAACTGATGGCCGTGCTCGGCCTGGCGCGCCCCGGCAGCGTGGTGATCTGCAACGGCTACAAGGACCGCGAGTTCATCCGCCTGGCGCTGATCGGCCGCAAGCTCGGCCTGCAGACCTTCCTGGTGGTGGAGAAATCCTCCGAGCTCGACATGATCCTGGAAGAAGCCAGGGCGCTGGGCGTGAAGCCAGGCCTGGGCGTGCGCATGCGCCTGGCCTCGCTGGGCGCGGGCAAGTGGCAGAACAGCGGCGGCGACAAGGCCAAGTTCGGCCTGTCGCCGCGCCAGGTGCTGGACCTGGTGGCGCGCCTGCGTGCCGCCGGCGAACTCGATGCGCTGCAGCTGCTGCACTTCCACATGGGCTCGCAGATTTCCAACGTGCGCGACATCGCCAACGGCATGCGCGAGGCGGTGCGCTATTTCGTCGAGCTGTCGCGCATGGGTTGCACCATCCGCTACATGGATTCCGGCGGCGGCCTGGGCGTGGACTACGAGGGCACGCGCTCGCGCGGCTTCTGCTCGATCAACTACGGGCTGGACCAATTCGCGCACACGCTCGTGCAGCCTTTGGCCGAGGCCTGCGTGGAGCACAAGCTCGCGCCGCCGATGATGATCACCGAAGCCGGCCGCGCCATGACCGCGCACCACGCGGTGATGATCGTCAACGTTTCCGAAGTGGAGGAAGCCCCGCAGGGATCGGTGCCGCCCGTACATCCGGACGAGGCCTCCGTGCTGCGCCACCTGCGCGACACCCATGCCGCGCTCGACAGCCGCCCGCCGATCGAGCTGTTCCACGAAGCGCAGCAGGCCCTGGCCGAGGGGCAGAGCCTGTATGCGCTCGGCCAGCTGAGCCTGGACCAGCGCGCCGAACTCGACGACCTGTTCTACGCCATCGCGCACAGCGTGCGCTCGCGCCTGACCGGCGACGAGAAGAGCCATCGCGAGGTGCTTGACGAGCTCGACGAGCGCCTGGTGGACAAGTATTTCGTCAACTTCTCGGTGTTCGAGTCGATCCCGGACGTGTGGGCGATCGACCAGGTGTTCCCGATCGTGCCGATCGCGCGACTGGACGAACAGCCGGACCGGCGCGGCGTGATCGCCGACCTGACCTGCGACTCCGATGGCCGCATCGACACCTACGTGGACAGCGAGGCGCTGGATAGTTCCTTGCCATTGCACCGGCCGAAGCCCGGCGAGAGCTACCGGCTTGGCATCTTTTTGGTCGGCGCCTACCAGGAGACCCTGGGCGACATCCACAACCTGTTCGGCGATACCGACACCGCCAACGTGCGCCTGGATGCCTCCGGCGGCTACACGCTGACCCGCCAGCGCCGCGGCGACACCACCGACGTGATGCTGGACTACGTGGGCTATTCGCTCGATGGCCTCCGCGATGCCTATCGCGGCAAGGTGGCGGCCGCCGCCCTGCCGGCCGCCGAGGCCGAAGCCATGCTCGCCGCGCTGGAGGCCGGACTGACCGGCTATACCTACCTGCACGAAGTAGTTCATCCCCAAGGCGCGAGGTCGCCGGAATGAAGGTCGGATTCATCGGACTCGGGGCCATGGGCGCGCCCATGGCGCGCCACCTGCAGGCGCGCGGCCTCCTCGCGGCCGTGGCCAATCGCAGCCCCGCCAAGGCGCAGGTACTGGCCGACGAACTTGGCGTACGCGCCGCCGCCGATGCAAGCCAACTGGGCGACTGCGACGTCGTGATGCTGTGCGTGCCCGCCGATGCCGACGTGCAGGGCGCGGTGCAGGCGCTCGCCGGCGTACTCGCGCCGGGCGCCGTAGTCGTGGACCATTCCACCGTCGCCATGCAGACCGCGATCGACGCGCAGGCGCTGCTGGCCCCGCGGGGCATCGGTTTCCTGGATGCGCCGGTGTCGGGAGGCGTGGAAGGCGCGCGCAATGGCAAGCTGTCGATCATGGTCGGCGGCGAGGCCGGCGCGCTCGAGCGCGCGCGCCCGGCGCTGGAGGCTTACGCGCTGCGGATCACGCACATGGGCGGGCCGGGCGCCGGCCAGGCGACCAAGGCGGTGAACCAGGTGCTGGTCGCCGGCATCGCGCAGGCCGTGTGCGAAGGGCTCGCCCTGGGCGAGAAGCTGGGATTGTCCGCCGACCGCCTGGTACCGACGCTGGCGGCCGGCGCCGCCGGCAACTGGTTCCTGGACAAGCGCGGGGCGACGATGCTCGCGGACAGTTTCACGCCGGGCTTCAAGTCCGCCTTGCTGCTCAAGGACCTGCGCATCGTGCAGGCGATGGCGGCGCAGGCCGGCATCCGTGCCACCGTGATCGGGCAGTCGCTGGCGGACTATTCCGAGCTCGTGGACAAGGGCTTTGGCGACGAGGACACCTCGGCCCTGCTGCGCATCAAGCGCGGCCCGTGATCCGCGGCAACAACCGGGGCACGCGCGCCGCATAGGCCTCGTACGCAGCGCCGAACATGTCGCGCAGCAATCGCTCTTCGCGGCTGGCGCGCCACAGCGTCCCCAGCACGTACACCACGATGCCAAGCAGCAGTCCCCGCCAGTCGGCGAGTGCAATGCCGGTCGCGACCAACAGGCCGAGCAGCGCCGCATAGATCGGATGGCGCACGCGCGCGAACGGCCCCGAGGTCACCAGCAGGTGGTCCTCGCGAACACGTGCGGTCAGGCTCCATTGCTTGTCGAGCGTGCGCAAGGCCCAGCCGGCGAAGAGCGTCGAGGCCGCGGCGAGTAGCGCGGCCAGCGCCGCGAACAGCCAGTCGACGGCAGGCGGCGCGCCCGGCACTAGCGGCGCACCCGTAATCCGTTGCGCATTGAAGGCAATCGCGAAGCCCACGCCCTGCAGGGCCAGACCGCCCCACGACGCCAGGTCGCGCTTGCGCGTTGCGCCGCCGCCGGCATCGCCGCTGCCCGCCACGCTGCGCCGCGCCCGGATGCGGGCGCGCACCAGCAACGCACCCAGCACGAACCAGGACAGCATCACCGCGGCAATCGAGAGCGAGCGGGGATCCACGCCCGGCCTACTTGACCCGGATGGCCTGGGCGGTGATGCCGTGGCTGGCGAGGGCCTGCTTGGCCGCGGCCAGCGCACTGGCGTCCGGATACGGGCCCATCCGCACGCGGTGCACTGTGTTGCCATTGATCTGCGCCGTCTCGACGCGGGCGATCTCGCCGGTCATGGCGATCTTCGCCTTGAGCGCCTCGGCCTCGTCGATGCCGCGGAAGGCGCCGGCCTGGATCAGGAAGCGCGGCGCGCCCGGCCCGCTGGCGACGGCCGGAACCGGTGACGGCGTCGCGAGAGGCGGCGCCGTCACCGGAGCCTGGGCCGACGCAGGGTTGGCGGGCGGGGCGGCGCCCGCGCCGGGCGGAGCAGTGGTCGTCGGTGTGACCGGCGTGACCGGCGTGACCGGCGCGATCGTCGTGCCGGCCGCCGCCGCGCGCGCCGC
>JANXUD010000042.1 GCA_025352045.1 Gammaproteobacteria bacterium
GTGGTCGCCAGCCGGCCATCGGCGGCCACCAGCCGCAGCCGCCAGGGCCGCATGCCCAGGGTCTGGCCGCCGCGCCGCCACGACGCCACGAAATACGCCCCGCATACCGCCCAGAAGGCCACGAACTCCAAGGCCGCCGCCGTGGGCGAGCGCTCGACCGTCCGGCCGCCATTGACCGCCACGCCGACGGCACTGGCGATCATCAGCAGCGCGAGCAGGGGCACGGCGTCGTAGACGAAGGCCAGCAGGCGCCAGCCGACCGGGGCGGGATCGGCGGCCGGTCGCGCCGCCGCGCCGGGGGATTCCAATGCGTTGTCGTCCATGCCGACAGCATAGCCGCCCGAGGCCCGCGCGGATAAGCTGCGGGCATGGCACGACGCACGGCGGGCGAACGCAGGCAACGCGCGATGGCGCAGGCGCCGGCAAGCGAAGCGGACGCCGCGTGCATCGCCGCTTTCGTCGAGCGCCTCTGGGCGGAGCAGGGCCTGGCGCGCCAGACCCTGGACAGCTATCGGCGCGACCTCGACGGCCTGGCGCGCTGGCTGGATGCGCGTGGATCACGCCTGCTCGCCGCCACGCGGGCCGACCTGTTCGACTACCTCGCGCAACGCAGCGCCCAGCAATACGCGCCGCGCAGCAATGCGCGGCTGCTGTCCGCCCTGCGCGCCTTCTATGCGCAGCAACTGCGCCTGCACGCCATCGCGGTGGATCCGACCGCGCTGCTCGCCTCGCCCAAGCTTGGCCGCTCCCTGCCCAAGGCCCTGTCGGAAAGCGAGATCGAAGGCCTGCTGGCCGCGCCCGATACCGAGGCGCCCACCGGCCTGCGCGATCGCGCCATGCTGGAACTGATGTATGCCACCGGTCTGCGCGTCAGCGAACTGGTCGGCCTGCCCGCCGCGGCGGTAAACCTGCGCCAGGGCGTGTTGCGGGTCAGCGGCAAGGGCGGCAAGGAGCGCCTGGTGCCGATGGGAGAGGAAGCGCAGCACTGGCTGGAACGCTACCTGCGCGACGCGCGGCCCCGGCTCGCGGCCCGGCGCGACGTGCTGCCGCTGTTCCTCGACGTCCACGGCGAGGAGGTGTCGCGCCAGCGCTTCTGGTTGCTGACCAAGTCATCCGCCGCGCGGGCGGGAATCGATCCGGCCAAGGTGTCGCCGCATGGCTTGCGGCACAGCTTCGCCACCCACCTGCTCAACCACGGCGCCGATTTGCGTGCGCTGCAGATGCTGCTGGGCCACGCCAGCCTGTCCACCACGCAGATCTACACCCTGGTCGCGCGCGAAGGACTCAAGCGGCTTCACGCGCAGCACCATCCGCGCGGCTGAACCCGGGACAGTTGCGACCGGACGCCGCGCGCATCAACCGTGGCGCATCCGCCGGTGCCGAACCCGCGAGATCCAGACCACCACCAGCCCGACCAGCACGAACACCAGCAGCAGGCCCAGCGCGTTGAGCGTGGCGCGGCCGTAGCCCAGTCCGGCCACGTCGATGAACGGGTAGGGGTAGCTGTGCAGGATCGCACCGCGCACCAGCGCATAGGCGAAATACGCGAGCGGCCAGGCGCACCAGGCCAGCGGCGCCCGCCACGAGAGCCGCTCCACATGCGCATAGGCGAACCAGTGCAGCAGCGCGCCCACCGGCACGGCGTAGTGCAGCAGGACGTCGGCCAGTTTCTGCAGGCCCTGCGGATCCCAGATCTCGCGCAGCAGCACGTGGTATCCCAGGCCGACCACGATGATCGACGTGGTCGCGCAGCCGACCACGCCGATGCCATAGAACCCCCGCGGCCGTTCGCGGGGCCGCCGGCGCGCACCCGCCGTGGCCACCACGGCGACGAACAGATTGCTCAGCACGGTGAAGTAGCCGAAGTAAACCAGCAGCCCGTGCGCGACCGACTGCCCCTGGCCGCGCACGAGCCGCAGCGACAGCCACAGTTGCAACAGCAGGGCGCCCCAGGCGAGCAGGGCAAGCAGCAAGGCAGGCATTCGGCTGGTGCGCATCGCGGTTCCTGTCGGCGCTCAGAAGCGGATGAAGTAGGGGATGGCCATCAGCACGACACCCACCAGCACCAGCGCCCAGGCGCTGCTGAAGAAATACGGAAAGATCATCAGAAGCAGACCGCAGACCAGGGGCACCAGCGCCGACTGGCGCTTGCCATAGATGAAATAGCCGACGCCGATGGCGCCGAACAGCATGCCCCAGACCAGGGTCGCGACGCTCATCCGCCGCGGCGGGAACGCTTGGCCGGCAGCAAGATGCCGCCGAGGATCAGCAGGGCCGGCAGGACAGTCGAGTTCGAGCGCACGCGTTGGACCCCGTAGAGGATGCCGCAAGCCGCCAAGCCTACTACTCGCGCGCGCCGCCGACCAGTTGGACGGGCGGGCGTGCCGCTTGCGCCCATGCGATGATCGCGGTCCGCATCGTGCAGGGCAGGACATGGCAGTCAAGGCGACGATCTTCAAGGTCGAGTTGCAGGTCAATGACATCGACCGCAACTACTACCAGGGCCACGCGCTGACGCTGGCGCAGCACCCCTCGGAAACCGAGGAGCGCCTCATGGTCCGCCTCCTCGCCTTCGCGCTCAACGCGGGGGAGGGGCTGTCCTTCGGCCGCGGGATCAGCACCGATGACGAGCCAGACCTGTGGAGCCGCGACCTGACCGGGGTCATCGACCTGTGGATCGACGTCGGCCAGCCGGACGAGCAGCGCATCCGCAAGGCCTGCGGGCGCTCGGGAGAAGTCCGCATCTATTGCTTCAGCGGGCGCAGCGCCGAGATCTGGTGGAAGAAGAACGCCGTCGCGCTCGAACGTTGTGGCAACCTGCGGGTCTTCGAGATCCCGGCCGAGGCCAGCCAGCAGCTGGCGGCGCTGGCGTCGCGCAACATGCAGCTGCAGTGCCTGGTGCAGGATGGGGCGGTGCAGGTGATGGGCGAGGGAGCGACGGTGGAGATCGAGCCGGTGGTGCTGAAGTAGTCATCGGTCCGCATTGCCCGGACTGGCCACGCGGTGTGCTACCCCGCTGCTTTCGGCAGCCATGCTGGGCGACAAAGTGCGCTACCGCTTGCGTCAAGCCGCGCCACGGAGCCGCGTCGGCTTGAACGATAGGCCCTCGCTCGCTAAGTCGGGAATCGTGCGCGACGTGCGCCGAGGTCGCGTTAGAAATGCTACCGGCTACTCGGTGATGCGTGGCACGCGAATGTGAACGTATTGGCCTGGCTCGTCCTCGTTGATGTGTTCGTGCTGGAGGACGAGCGCGAGCGGGTCGTCCGCTTGCTTTGACTGCTCAGAGCACTCGTGTGCTTCGGCGTAGGTGGCGAAGGCGTAGTAGTAGTCGCCCTCGTCTCCGTCATGGCACCAGACCCGGTACTCAAGCACGTGGTCCCAGACGTATCCTCCGCCCGACTTCGCCAAGGCAGGGTACGAGCCAACGAGCTCTGGGTCGACCGCGTCGGGAAATTGCGAAGCTGAAGCCACAGGTGTCTAACTACTGAGCTGAGCGGCCGCACGAAGCCGATGAGTGCCGTGCCTGACGCGGATCATGCCCTGGCTGCGGCAGGCATGGCCCGCAGCCCCGATGCGGTCCGCTTGAACGAAAGGTTAGACGACAGCGCCCGACTACATGCCTCGGCTGACATTCGGGCCGCGCTCCCCGCTCTCGAGAAAGTGGATCACTTGGGGAATGCGTTTACTTACTAGCTGGACCGTCCGGTCTGACAATGCACTTGACCACCATGCCGACGGAAGCAAGCCCGGGGCGCCCCAAAAGTATAGGTACTGGGACTCCTTCGCGACGAGATTGCACGAGCGAACAAACTCGTGGGGCGGGGCAAGAGCGCGGCGGGCTGCGCCAATTTGAAATCGTGGTC
>JANXUD010000107.1 GCA_025352045.1 Gammaproteobacteria bacterium
ATGGAACCGGCGGCACCGATCACGGCACCGGCGGTGTGTCGTTCCTCGCAGGTGGCGCGGTCGCGGGCGGGCGCGTGGCCGGACAGTGGCCAGGCATTTCATCGCAGGACCTCAACGAAGGTCGCGATGTTCATGCAACGACCGACATGCGCGCATTGTTCAAGGGCGTGCTGGCGGGGCATCTACTCGTGCCAGCGAGTGCGCTCGACACGCGAGTGTTTCCGGATAGCGCGGCGGTGCGGCCGATGGGTGGGTTGCTTCACGGTGCACGCGCCGTTGCCGCGATCTAATTTCCGTCGTCACATTTGTGCCTGAAACGGGCATTCGCGCATCTGCGAAATCTCGGCGATTGCCAGTCATGGCGGTGCACCTGAACATCCGGCGCATCTCCTCGATTTCGGGGTCTACAAGCAGCCAAGCGCAAGCCATTGGTGCCGGAGACAAGCTTCGTTGCCATGCCCGACGACGAACACCAGCGACAAGACCTCGCTTGGTAAACCCGGAACAGGGCCCTGATGCGGCAGCCATAACACCGCTCGTGCCCGCGCTCGCCCACGACCTCGCGCGTTCTTGTTTCAGCTGCGCTGAGGCGCACCTGTGCGGTGAAGACGCTTTGAATTTCCTATCCGTTCCATCAGTACGCCTTTCGCCGATCCCTGACTGGGGCAGGGTGGCCTGCGCCCGGGACGTAGGCCTCGGCCCGGAATGGTGAAAAGCGGCAAAACGCAAATCACGTCGCGCTTGTGCACCGAATTTACTGTTCTAATGTGGGCAATTGCTTAGCCGAGGAGGCGAAACATTGGAAAGCGGCATCATCCTGTGCGTGGATGACGACTCCACGGTTCTGAATGCGTTGCGGAGCGTATTGTCGAGTCATTTTGGCTCGGAAATGGAATTCGAGTTTGCCGAAAGCGGCGAAGAGGCCCTGGAAATTGACGCGGAAATCCGCTCGCAGGGTCGAGAACTGGGACTGGTGATTTCCGACTTCATGATGCCTGGCCTGCGCGGCGATGAGCTGCTGGTGCGCCTGCATGCAAGCACGCCAAACACGGTCAAGATTCTGCTGACGGGCCAGAGCGACATGAGCGGGGTGAAGCGCGCCATCAACGACGCCAACCTGTACCGCTTCCTGGAAAAGCCGTTCCTCAACGAAGACATTGTGCTGACCGTACGCGCGGCGATTCGCGCTTACCATCAGGAGCGTGACCTGATCCGGCAGAACGAGCAGCTACGGCAGATGAATGCCGAACTCGAAAGCCTGGTACAGGCGCGCACCCTGGAGCTGGTGGAAAAAAATCGCGAGCTGGAAATCCTGTCGGTCACCGACAAGCTTACCGGCCTGGCCAATCGACGCAAGCTCGATCAGGTGTTGGATGAAGAGCTGATCCGCGCCCGCCGCTACGGCGTGGAATTCTCGGTGGCGATCATGGACATCGATCATTTCAAGCGCGTCAACGACCAGCACGGCCATGCTGCCGGTGACCTGGTGCTGGAAGCCATGGCGCGCATCCTTCGCCAGTGCACGCGTGATGCCGACGTGGTGGCGCGCATGGGTGGGGAGGAGTTCGTGGTGGTCTGCCGGCACGCCGGAATGGACCGCTGCCAATTGGTGGCCGAGAAAATCCGCGCCACCATCGAGTCGCATGATTTCTCCGGCATTGGCCGGGTCACCGCCAGTTTCGGCGTGGCCGTGTTCGTCAAGGATGACAGCATCGCCAGCCTGATGGCTCGCGCCGACGCCGCAGCTTACCGAGCCAAAGCGGGCGGCCGTAATTGCGTGGAGATCAGCGATGAGCCGGGATAATCTGGAAAGAGCCGGCGAAATGATTGAGGAGCAAGGCCCGGCCGCTGTAGCGCGGCTGACAGAGCGCGTCGCCCAACTGGAGCACGAGCTCGCCGAGCGCCAGCGCGCCGAGGAGTTGCAACGCGCGCTCTACGAAATCGCTGCCCTGTCCTCGGCCGACAGCGGCCAGCACGACCACTACGCGCGCCTGCACGAGATCGTCGGCAGGTTGATGTACGCCCGGAACTTCATCATCTCTACGTACGACGCAGAGGCAGCGATGATCCACCAAGTTTATATGGTGGACGAGGATCCAAACGAGGTAAAGGAAAGCTTTCCCTTCGGCGAAGGCATTTCCTCGCTGGTCCTGAGGAGTCGGCGAGCGTGGCTGCTGGATGATTCTCTCTTCCAGAAACTGGTGGCCTCCGGCGAGATTCGTGCTCCTCGCGGCGTGACCGACTTCAACAGCTGGATGGGCGCGCCGATGATTTTCCAGGACCGCATCTACGGACTGATCATCGTGCAGAGTTACAGCAATGAGATCTGCTACTCCCAGGCCGATCTTGACCTGTTGGAGTACGTGGCCGGCAACGTCGCCGCCATCATGGCGCGCTGGGAATCCAATAGCGCGCTCAAGCAGGCCAATGACGAACTTGCGGCTTCGGCCAGCACCCTGCGCCTGCTCGGCGACATCGGCCGGGACCTGACCGGAAGTCTGGATCGCCTGTCGATCTGCAAGACCCTGGAACAACGCCTAGCACCGCTGCTGGCGATTGACGCCTTCGGTGTAGCCCTGGTTTCGCCGGATGGCCGCGCGCTCGACTATGTTTACTACGTCGAAGACGGCAAGGTGGACACGGATACGTCCTATCCACTGGACCATCCTACTTCGCTGGCGGTGCTGACCTTCCGTGAAGATCGTGAGCTAACCCTTTTCAATGAAACCCAGCTCGACAACGCGCCTACGCCTACGTCCATCTCGTCTTCGGCGCCGATACTTTCGGCCGTGTTCCGACCCTTGGTCGCCAATGGTCGGCGCATCGGCGTGGTCACCGTGCAAAGCCACCAGCCCGACGCCTACCAAGAGCGTGACCTGGAGGTGTTCCGCAGCGCCGCCGCCTACGCTGCTATCGCCTTGGCCAATGCGGATGCCTTCGCTGCCGCTGATAACGCCCGGGCCCAGGCTGCCCGCGCCCTGCAGGAACTTCACCAAGCCGAGGCACACCTGGTGCATTCGGAGAAAATGGCGGCGCTTGGCCAGCTAATTGCCGGGGTGGCCCACGAGATCAACACGCCGATCGGCGCCATCAAATCCAGCGGACGCAATATCAGCGAATCCCTGGGAGATGCCCTGCTCGGATTGCCGCGCTTGCTGGAGGCGCTGGACGCGGAGCATCGCCGGCGCTTCAGCGCGCTGGTGGCGCGTGCGACCCGGCCGCGCGCCATGCTCAGTACCCGCGAGGAGCGCGCGGTGGTGCGCGAGCTCACTGCCCGGCTGGAGGCACTAGGCTTTGGGCAGGCTCGGCACCGCGCTGGTCTGCTCGTGCAATTGCAGGCGCAGGAGGAGCTTGAGGAAGTCCTGCCACTGCTATGTCATCCGGCCTGCGACATGGTGCTCGAGACGGCCTATGGCATGGCCACGATTACCACCAATGCCGAGAATATCAACACGGCCGTGGACCGGGTGGCCAAGATTATTTTTGCGCTCAAGAGCTTTTCGCGCTTCGGCGGCGAGTCATTCTGGTCCGAGTCGGACCTGCGCGAGGGCCTGGAGACCGTACTGACGATTTACCAGAACCAGATCAAGCAAGGCACCGAGTTGCAGCGCGACTACGAAGACTTGCCACCGGTGCGCTGCCTGCCCGACGAACTCAATCAGGTCTGGACGAATCTTGTGCACAACGCGCTACAGGCGATGCAGCATAAGGGCACTCTGAGTATTGGACTGCGCCGCGACGGCAACTGGGCCCGGGTGTCGATCGGCGACACCGGCTGTGGTATTCCGGAAGCCATCCGCGAGCGCATTTTCGACGCCTTTTTCACCACCAAGCCAGCCGGCGAAGGCACCGGCCTGGGTTTGGATATCGTGCACAAGATTGTCGAGAAACATGGTGGCCAGATCGCGGTGGACAGCGAGGTCGGGCGCGGCACCACCTTCACCGTGTCCCTGCCTATTGAAGGGGTGGCGTGATGAAGCCTGATGTGACCGAGCGTGGCGTGCTGCTGTGTGTGGATGACGAGATCATCGTGCTGACGGCGCTGAAGGACCAGTTGCGCCGCGCCTTCGGTAACGACTTCCTGATTGACGTGGCCGAAAGTGCCGAAGAAGCATTGGAGTTGCTGGACGAGTTAGCCGAGCAGGGCCATACCTTGCTGGTGATCGTGTCCGACTGGCTGATGCCGGGCATGAAGGGCGACGAGTTCCTGGTACAAGCGCACCAGCGGTTTCCGTCGGTGGTCAAGATCATGCTTTCCGGCCAGGCCGAGCCGGCTGCCGTGGAGCGGGCCCGACGCGATGCCGGGCTGCACGTGTTCCTGGCCAAACCCTGGAATGCCGCCGAGTTGGTTGAATCCATCAACCAGGGCCTGCAAGGCAAGCTGTAGGGAAGGTTTGAACAAGGCTCTCGCCCTGCAGATTTTACCCAAGGAGTCGGCGTCACCGACATCGGCGACATGACACAGCTGACATTCGGCGATTCAGATTACGCAGGCAAGCGCAAACGGCGCGAGATCTTTCTCGCGGACATGTGACAACCGAATACCAGATCGCGGTCGATAATCCACGGCACGCCTGTCGCGAGGTGAGCAGCGTGGCGCAGGACGCCGTCGCGCTCGCTTCTTCGGACACAATCGTGTTGGTGGATGATGGCGACACCCATGCGCTGCGCATCACCCTCGGGCAGATTCCTTGCCGACATGGCATGAGCAACATCGAAATGGCTAGCTGCATCGACTCAAGATTTTCCTGATATTCCG
>JANXUD010000120.1 GCA_025352045.1 Gammaproteobacteria bacterium
TGCGAACCCTCCAACCGTCTCCCTGGTGACAATAGCGTTGTGGAACCACCCGATCCCATCCCGAACTCGGAAGTGAAACGCAACCGCGCCGATGGTAGTGTGGCTCAAGCCATGCAAGAGTAGGTCATTGCCAGGGTCTTAACCTAAAACGCCATCCCGAAAGGGGTGGCGTTTTTCTTTGCAGTGGCGCCGTAGGCGCGTACCGCTGACCGCGGTCAAGCACGTGACCAAGGGCTGCCACGGCAGCATCGCAAACATGGTCATTGCCAGGGTCTTACCCTAAAACGCCATCCCGAAAGGGGTGGCGTTTTTCTTTGCGGAGGTTTTCGCTCGGCGCGCCAATGGCGGGCCGCAGCGGGCCAGTCGCAGCGTAGTCAGGCCGCTCGGAGTGCCGCAACGAAAATCGCGACGCTGCAGCCGATCGCGCCAAACCACAGCAGGCTGCGAAGCAGTGCGAGGTTGGCGAGGTAGGCTCCGAAATACGCCAGCCGCAGCACGATGAAAGCCAGGGCAAGCGCGTTGACGCGCCCGGGGTTGGCGCCGGCCACCATGGCGGCGAGGACCGCGGCGGCAAACAGCGGAAAGGCCTCGAAAGAATTCAGGTGGGCGGCATGGGCCCGGTACGGGACACCATTGAGGTGGCTCTGCCAGGCACGGACATCCCGATTGTCGTAGCGCGGCCCCACGGCCTTGGCGACACCGGTGAAAGCGTATGGCAGCAGGCCAGCAACGAGGACGCAGAGCAGGGCGGTTTGCATTCGGCATTCCATGGGCAAGGCTGATCAATAACAGGAGACGTGCTTCCACTCAAGCGACGCAGGCCGCGTTTTCGCGCTGAATTCGCGCGGCAGCCCATCATTTTCCCGGGGGTTCGGCTTGTCCTGAATCCGGCCCCACTGCTATACTTTGGGGGCTAGGCAGGACGGTTTTCCGAGTCCATCCCGGCGACCAAGTCGCGAGGTTCGCTCCGGCCATGGTCTCCTCCCATTCGATCACTGGACAGGGGGCGCCGTGGGTTCGCGCAGCGGGTTTCCGGCGAGGCTGCTCGGCGCGATCCAGGCCACCACGGCCTTGGTCTGCGCAGTGGCGGCGTGGCTGCTGGCGGGACGCGGCGCCGCGCTCGCCGCGATCTTCGGCGGATTGGTGGTGGTGTTGCCCGGCATGTATTTCGCCGCACGTTTCAAACTGCGGGCGGGCGAGGGCGGTGCCAAGGACGCGCTCGGCGCCTTCTACCGCGCCGAAGTCGGGAAGCTGCTTCTGACGGCGCTGATGTTCGTCGTGGGTGCGCAGGTATTTGGGCGCCACTTCGCGGCACTGATGTTGACGACCGTGGCGTGTCTTGCCGCGAATTGGGTGGTCCTGGCATTCGCCAGGCCCGAATAGACGAAGACGACGGGCGATTCGACAGATGGCAGCGGAAGGCACCCCCGGCACCCCCGGCACCAGCGAATACATCCTGCACCACTTGACCAACCTCAAGCTGGACCTGCACACCATGCAGATCGATCCGGAGGCCACCGGTTTCTGGGTGCTGCACCTGGACTCGATGGTCTTCTCGGTCCTGCTCGCGCTCGTATTCCTGGTGATGTTCCGCTCGGCGGCACGTAAGGCAACCAGCGGCGTGCCCGGCAAGTGGCAGGCTTTCATCGAGTTGTGCGTGAGCACGGTGGACCTGCAGGTCAAGGACGCCTACCACCACGGGGCCAAGTTTGTTGCGCCAATGGCGCTGACCGTGGGCTTCTGGGTGTTCTTCATGAATTTCATGGACATGCTGCCGGTAGACCTGCTGCCGCGTCTCGCCGGCGCGGCCGGCGTCGACCACTTGCGCACCGTGCCTTCGACCGATCCGAACATCGCCATCGGCCTGTCGCTCACTGTGTTCCTCATCGCCTTCGGCTACAGCTTCGTGGCGAAGGGTTTCCGCGGCGTCGCCAGCGAATTCCTGTTCCATCCCTTCGGCAAGTGGATGATGCCGGTCAACTTCCTGCTCAAGTGCGTGGAAGAACTCGCCAAGCCGATCAGTCTCGGCTTGCGATTGTTCGGAAACATGTACGCGGGCGAGATGATTTTCATCCTGCTGGCGACCTTCACCCTGGGCGCGTTCGCCAAGGGCGCGACGCCGATCACTTGGGGCGTGGTCGCGGTGTTTGCCGGGCTGGGTGCCGCGATGTGGGTGCTTTTCCTCAAGGGTCGCTGGAAGCCCGCGTTGGCGCTGATGTTCGGCGTTCCGTTGCTTGGCCTGCTCGGCTTCATCCCCGGCGTGGGCGCCGGCGCCTTCGCCGAGGTGGCGCTCGCTACCGGCTGGACCCTGTTCCACATCCTGATCATCTCGCTGCAGGCCTACATCTTCATGACGCTGACCGTGGTCTACATGGCCATGGCGGCGGATCACCACTGACGTTTTTCCCTTCCAACCAGTACAAAAAGCTACCAAGGAGTCGACGATGGACCTCACCGCACTTGCAACTGTTGAAGGCTATACCGCCATCGCCGCCGGCCTCATGCTCGGCCTGGGTGGCATCGGCGCCGCGATCGGCATGGGCCTGATGGGCGGCAAGTTCCTCGAGGGCGCGTCGCGCCAGCCGGAGCTCGTCCCGATGCTGCAGGGCAAGATGTTCCTGCTGGTCGGCCTGATCGACGCGATTCCGATCATCGGCGTCGGCATCGCCATGTACCTGACCTTCGTCGACCCGTTTGCCGCCAAGGTGCTGGCCCAGGCCGTCGCGCACTAAGCGACCGGCAGGCTGCCAGGGAGCCGCGCCATGGGCGCGGCTCCACATCGCAACGCAACGCAACATAAGGGTTTCCCCGTGAACATCAATGCCACCCTCTTCGCCCAGATGATCGTGTTCGCGATCCTGATCTGGGTCACGATGAAGTGGATCTGGCCGCTCCTCATGTCGGCCATCGAAGAGCGCCAGCAGAAGATCGCCGAGGGCCTGGCTGCTGCGGACCGCAGCAAGCGGGACCTGGCGCAGGCCGAGGAGCGGGTCAACGAGGTCCTGCGCGAAGCGCGGACGAAGGCCTCGGAGATCATCACCCAGGCCGAGGCGCGTCGCGCGCAGATCATCGACCAGGCGAAGGTCGAGGCGATCGAGGAGGGCAACCGGCAGAAGGCGGCCGCCCTCGCCGAGATCGCGTCGGCTGGTACCCGCGCCCGCGAGGACCTGCGCAAGCAGGTGTCCGCGCTGGCCGTGGCCGGCGCCGAGAAGCTGATCCGCCGCGAGATCGACGGCAACGTGCACCGCGTCCTGCTCGACGAGCTGGCCGCGGAAATCTGATCACCGGAACCCTGCGCCCATGAGCGAGTCCATCACCCTTGCACGTCCGTACGCGCGCGCCGCCTTTTCGATGGCGCGCGCGCGCGGCCGCTTGCCGCAGTGGTCGGCCCTGCTCGGCTTCACCGCCGCCGCGGTGGCCGAGCCATCAGTGCAGGCGTTGTTGGGCGACCCGCGGCTCGACGCCCAGGCCCTGGTCGACGTGCTGACGCCGCCGGGCGAGGCGGATCCGGATTTCGCAAGCTTTCTCGCCGTGCTCGCCGACAACCGGCGCATGGCGTTGTTGCCCGACATTTCGGGCCTCTTCAATGCCCAGCGCGCGGAAGAGGAAAACGTGGTCAAGGCCACGATCACCTCCGCCAACGCGCTCGACGCCGGCGAACTGGCCAAGCTGACCGATGCGCTGCGCAAGCGCTTCGGCAGTGAAGTCGAAGTCACCACCGCGGTGGATGCGGCGCTGATCGGCGGCGCGGTGATCGACGCCGGCGACGTGGTCATCGACGGGTCGCTGCGCACCAAGCTCGCCCGCCTCGGCGCGGCGCTGGCCAACTGACACCAAGACCGAACACATTCGAAACCCCGCTTAGAAACCACGTGCCGGCACCTGCCGGACGACTCCAGGAAACGACAATGCAGACGCTCAATCCGTCGGAAATCAGCGAACTCATCAAGAGCCGCATCGAGAAGGTCAAGTTGGGCGCCGAGGCGCGCAACGAAGGCACCGTCACCTCGGTGTCCGACGGCATCGTGCGCATCCACGGCCTGGCCGACGTGATGCAGGGCGAGATGATCGAACTGCCCGGCAACACCTACGCGCTGGCGCTGAACCTCGAGCGCGACTCGGTCGGCGCCGTGGTGCTGGGCGACTACAAGGTGCTGCGGGAAGGCGGCGTCGCCAAGACGACCGGCCGCATCCTCGAGGTGCCGGTTGGCCCTGAGTTGCTCGGCCGCGTGGTCAACGCGCTCGGCGAGCCGATCGATGGCAAGGGTCCGATCAATGCCGCGCTCAGCGAGCCGGTGGAAAAGGTCGCCCCGGGCGTGATCTGGCGCAAGTCGGTGTCGCAGCCGGTGCAGACCGGCTACAAGTCGGTCGACGCCATGATCCCGATCGGCCGCGGCCAGCGCGAGTTGATCATCGGCGACCGCCAGACCGGCAAGACCGCCATGGCGATCGACGCGATCATCAACCAGAAGGGTTCGGGCATCAAGTGCGTCTACGTGGCGATCGGCCAGAAGGCCTCGACGATCTCCAACGTCGTCCGCCGCCTCGCCGACAACGATGCCCTGGCTCACACCATCATCGTCGCCGCCACCGCCTCCGAGTCGCCGGCCATGCAGTACATTAGCGCCTACTCGGGCTGCACGATGGGCGAGTACTTCCGCGACCGCGGCGAAGACGCGCTGATCATTTACGACGACCTTTCCAAGCAGGCCGTGGCCTACCGCCAGATCTCGCTGCTGCTGCGCCGCCCGCCGGGCCGCGAAGCGTATCCCGGCGACGTGTTCTATCTCCACTCCCGCCTGCTCGAGCGCGCCGCGCGCGTGTC
>JANXUD010000053.1 GCA_025352045.1 Gammaproteobacteria bacterium
CGTTGCCGCCGGGATACCTGCGCCCGTCCCGCCGCCGCCACCACGCACCACAGCCACGCCCAGCCGGCCCTTGCAGGCGCCGGTCGCCGCCGCACCGGCTGCCTCCCTCCAGGAGGAGCCACGGCGCCCGGTGCGATCCACTCCTGCCCCCGTCGCTCCGGGCCCCGCATTCCCGGCTGTCGCCGCCGTCCTTGCCGGCCCGCCGCCTGCGAATCGGCCGACCGCCCCGCAGCCCGCGAGCCAAGCCCTTCCCGAGCCCGTTAGGGTGGCGGCGGCACCCGGCAAGGCGCCGGCGCCGGCCATCGACGACAGGACCGCCAACAGCCTGCTCGGGGATTTCAGCGACAGCTACCGCCGTGGCGACCTGCAGGGCATGCGCGCCTTGCTGACCGACGATGCCCGCTCAGCGTCCGGAAGGCGCGGCAGCCTGATCGCCGAGTACGATGCCCTGTTCGCCGCCAGCGATCGCCGCCGGCTCACGATCAGCAACGTCAGCTGGCTCGACAACGGCGAGACCGCCAGCATCATCGCCAGCTATGAAGCATCGGTGCAGCCGCGCCGGGGCGGCAGGCCCAGGCGCTTCCACGGCGACCTGCGTTTCGACGTCCGGGTGGATGGGGGACAATGGCGAATCTACAGGCTGGCGCACGATGACAATCCTGGTTGAAGGGTCGCGACCGATCGCGCCGAGCCCGGAGCGGGGCGCCAAGGCCGTCCGCTCCCGGCCGCCTGTCCTGTTGTGGATTGCAGTCGCCTGCGTGCTGGCGTTCGCCGCATCGCGGGTCTTCCTGGACCCGGACCGCGCCATCCGGCGCGCGGAGGCCGCAGCGGCAACGCCGTCACGAGCGGGTCCGCTGGCCGGGCTCGCGCGCGACGCGATCCACGCCAGTCCGGTCGACGGGCGTGGCTATCGCCTGCTGGCCGAGTCGGCCCTGGCATCGCACGACGAGGCCGCCGCCGCCCGGTTGTTCGCCTTGGCCGTGGCCCGCGGGCCGCGCGACCTGCCGAGCCAGGTCTGGCTCGCCCATCGCGCGCTGGCGCGGAACGAATTTCCGGCGGCGTTGGCGCGCATCGACGTCATCCTGCGCGTGGAGCCGAAACTGTCACCCAAACTTTTTCCCGTGATGGTGGCCATGGCGCAGAGTCCGGCAGCCCAGCCCGCGCTTGCCGCCGTCCTCGCACGGCGGCCCTCGTGGCGTGGCGTCTTCCTGCACAACCTGATTGCCGCGGTTCCGGACAGCGCGGGCATGTATGGGTTGTTCGACCAGCTGCGCCATGCCCCTGGCGGCCTGGCCGAGGAGGAACTGGGTTGGTGGCTCGACCGGTTGGTCATGGAGCGACGCTGGGGACCGGCATACATCAGCTGGGCGGAGTCGCTCGACTCCGCCGCCCGGGACCACATCGGAAATGTCTACGACGGCGGCTTCGAAACGGAACCTTCCGGAACGGGCTTCGACTGGCGATTCGGGACCGTCCCGGGGGCGCGGATCACGCGTGAGCAGGTCACCGGCGCGACCGGTGGGGCGGCCTTGCACGTCGCTTTCGAGGATCGTCGCGTTCCGTTCGAACACGTTCGCCAATTGCTCGTCCTGCCCCCGGGCCACTATCGGCTGGTGGGGCGCGTCAGGCTCGACCAGTTGCGCAGCGAGCGTGGGCTGGTCTGGACCGTTGCCTGCGCGGAAGACGCCCGCGTCATCGGGGAGGCCGGCCCTTTCTCGGGCAACCGGCCGTGGCGGGATTTCGCGCAGGATGTCGAGGTTCCTGCCGTCGGTTGCGGCGCGCAATGGCTGGTGCTCCGCGTGCCGGCCCGCATTCCGGCCGAGCAGCGCATCGGAGGATCAGCGTGGTTCGACGGCCTGGAGCTGGAACGAGTATCGGAAAACTAGAGCAGTCGTTCACAAATCCTCCGTCTTTTCAAGGTCATGCGGCATTCATCGATTGACTGCATACTGGCTTCGCGATACGCTGACCCTCTGCTCACTTTGCGCAACTTCCGGAATGGAATCCAAATGAAGACCTTCGCGACCATAGGACTGCTCGGCTTGGGCCTGGCGTTTGGCGCCCAAGCTGCCGAAGCACCCAAGACCAATTCCGCCGTGACCGCGGCCGAGGGCAAGGTCCTCGTGAATACGGGCAAGGCGTTCTCCCCCGCGGCCATCGACATGCGCCTCAAGGCGGGCGACCGGGTGATGGTGCAGAACGACTCCGAAGCCACCATCACGTTCGACGATGGCTGCAAGCTTCACATCGAGGAAAACAAGCTCGTGACCGTGCCGGACAAGTCCAACTGCGCCGGCGCGGCCCTCGTCGAACAGGGGATCAACCCGGGTAGCGGCGCGGCCATCGGCGCTGGGGCGGTCAGCAATGGAGCGCTGCCGATCGCTGCGGTCGGCGCGTTCGACCTCTACATGTTTTTCCATGAAGACGAAAACAACACCGTCAGCCCCTGATTCCTGGGCATTCCCGCCATACTACGGGCCGCCATGTGCGGCCCGTTGCTTTTGTGGGTGAAGGTTCCAATGTGGAATGACGACGACGCCAACCGGGCGGCCCGCGGACAGTTCCTGCTGAGTGCCGCCGTCCTGGTGCTCGCCTGCGTGCTGGGTGGCGGGCAGGGCGGGGCGGGCGATGCGGTGGTGCAATTGACGGCGCTGGTACTGTCTGCTTTCCTGGCCTGGACGGCGACGCAGGCGAAGCTGCGCTGGAGCGGGCCCGCCTGGGTCCGCTGGCTGCCGGCGATGTTCCTGTTGCTGCCCGCACTGCAACTGCTGCCGGTCCCCCCCGGACTCTGGGCGTCCGGCGCGGCGCGGGCCGAACTCGCGGGCCAGTTGGCGCAGGCGGGTATTGCGCATTCCGCTGCCCTGAGCTTGCATCCGGCCGCTACGGAGCGCGGCCTCTGGTCCCTCGTACCTGCCCTCGCCATGTTCCTGTCTGCCCTCAGCCTTCCGGCAGCGGCGCGGAGGCGACTGCTGGGCCTCGTCGTGGCCCTGGCGTTGGCAAACTTCCTGCTTGGCCTGTTCCAGCTGGCGGGCGGCGAAGACAGCGCGCTGCGTTTCTACCAACGGACCAATACCGGCAGCGCGGTGGGACTGTTCGCCAACAGCAACCATCTCGCCGACTTCCTCGTGATGTGCTTGCCGCTGGTGCTGGTCTCCGCGGCGTGGTGCGTCTCGGAGCGATTCGCGGGCCGCGACCTCAGCATCGCGTGGCCGATCGCCTGCATCGTCACCGTCATACTCCTGATCCTCGGTATCGCTGTATCCAGGTCCCGCGGGGGCATCTTGCTCGGAATGTTCGCGTTGCTTGGCTGCCTTCCGATCGTGCTGTCGATGCGGCGCCAGCGCGGAACCGGTCGCGTCCTCGCGGCGGTGCTCGGCCTGGCGATGGTCATCACGGTGCAGTTCGCGCTGTTCGGCATCCTCCAGCGCGTGCAGGCCGACCCGCTCGATGACGGTCGGTGGCGCATCGCCGAAGTGACGCG
>JANXUD010000123.1 GCA_025352045.1 Gammaproteobacteria bacterium
ATCAGCCAGGGGATCACGCCGGACACCAGCATCAGCAGGATGCTGCCGAGGCCCGTGGCGGTGAGCTTGCTGACGGCGATCGCCGAGATCGTGAGCACGGCCAGCAGGCCGGTGTCGAACTTGCGCGGGCGGCGCATGCCCAGGTCGCGCGTCACCAGCCAGTAGGCCGCGCCGAACACGAAGTAGGCGACGGTGGACCCGACGATGTCGGGCGCATAGGGAATGCGCTCGTCCACGTCGCCGGCCGGGAAGTACCAGGTGTTGAGCACCAGCGGGATGCCCACCACCGCCCAGGTGAACAGGCCCGCGTAGCGCAGCATCTGGGTGTGGCTGAGGCGGATCGGCATACGGGCATCCTAGGGCACCGGGCTCCCGGACCCGACACCCGAAAGTAACGGATAACGCGGAATTAACCCAGCATGCGGCTCCTGCACCCCGGACGCCCATGCGATAATCCCCCGCTGTCGCCGCGCCCCGTGGCGCGGCCCCGCCGGGAGCCGCACGACCGATGTCGATAATCATCCGCGACGTGCGCGAGCACGAGCTGGATCTGGTGCTGGCGCTCAACAACGCCGCCGGCCCCGGGATCCTTCCGATGGACGCGGCCAAGCTGCAGTTTTTCTGGGAAAACGCCGATTACTTCCGGGTCGCCGAGAAGGACGGCCTGCTGGCCGGCTTCCTGGTCGCGGTGTCCCCGGATGCGCCGCACGACAGCCCGAACTTCCTCTGGTTCCGCGAGCGCTATCCGAAATTCCTGTACATCGACCGCATCGTCATCGCCAGCACCCGGCGCGGCGCCGGCGTCGGCCGGGTGTTCTACGGCGACGTGCAGAGCTTTGCCGAAGTGCGCGTCCCGCGCATCGCCGCCGAGGTCTTTCTCGAGAGCAGCAGCCACCCCGCCCTGCTCTTCCACGGCAGCTTCGGATTCCGCGAAGTGGGCCAGCACCTGATGGCCGGGCCGGGCTTGCGCGCGGCCATGCTGGTCAAGGAACTGTGCAGCTATCCCTACGTGCAGCAGACCTACGACGGCAGCCTGCCCGACCAGCCCTGGCTGCAGGCCCGCGCCCTGCCGGGCCGCAAGCCCCAGCTCGCGACCGGCACCTGAGCATGGTCCAGGCCGTTCCCGATTACGAACAGGCGGGCGAACTCAAGATCGGCCAGGTCGGCATCGCCAACCTGCGCGTGCGCACCCTGGACGTGGCGCGGCTCGCGGCGGAAATGGAGGGACGCGTGCGCAGCGCGCCCAAGTTGTTCGAACGCGCCGCGGTGATCCTG
The DNA here is from genome assembly GCA_025352045.1 of Gammaproteobacteria bacterium. Classification (GTDB taxonomy): domain Bacteria; phylum Pseudomonadota; class Gammaproteobacteria; order Xanthomonadales; family Xanthomonadaceae; genus Arenimonas. Next base: position 1,276 of record JANXUD010000123.1, read on the forward strand.
GATTTTGGCGGCCTGGCCGACTGCCCGGATGCCGGGGCGGTGGACGCGCTGGTCCGCGGCCTGCGCGAGGCCGGGGTGATGCCGGTGGGCATCGCCTACGGCACCACCGAGATCGAGGCGCTGTCGCGCGCGGTCGGCCTGCCCCTGCTGGCCAAGTTCCGCGCCTCCTATGAATCCGCCGCCGCGGCGCCTGTGGGAGCGACTCCTGTGGGCGCGGCTTCAGCCGCGACTGCCGAACCCGCGAAGCCACAGGAAAAAGCGATCGCGGCCAAAGCCGCTCCCACACCGGCGACAGCCGACGGGGGACCGGGGATGATGCAGTTTGCCCCGGTGCGCTCGGGACAGCAGGTGTACGCCCAGAACCGCGACCTCACCGTCTGCGCGATGGTCGGCGCCGGCGCGGAAGTGATCGCCGACGGTTCCATCCACATCTACGGCGCATTGCGCGGTCGCGCACTCGCAGGCGCCAGCGGACAGGAGAACGCGCGCATCTTCTGCCGCGAGTTCAACGCCGAGCTGGTCGCGGTCGCGGGCACCTACAAGGTGCTCGAGGAAGTCCCCAAGCATCTGATCGGCAAGCCGGTGCAGGTGCGTCTCGACAACGGAAAACTGCTGATCGAGGAGCTGGCCTGATGCCCGACATCGACACCAATACGAACACCGACACGAACCAGGACGTCGCGCCCGCGCCCGTCGCCGCGCCGACCGCCGATCCGGTGACCACCACCGATCCCGCGGTCGCTGCTGAAACCGCGGTTCCGGCGGACAGCGTGCCGGCCGCGGACGCCGACCCGGCCGAACCGACCGTCGCCACCGACACAACCAGTACGGGCGACTTGCCCGCGACAACGAAACACGGAGAAACGCGCGTGGCAGAAATCATCGTGGTGACCTCGGGCAAGGGCGGCGTGGGCAAGACCACCACCAGCGCGAGCCTCGCCTGCGGCCTGGCCAAGGCCGGCAAGAAGACCGCGGTCATCGACTTCGATGTCGGCCTGCGCAACCTCGACCTGATCATGGGCTGCGAGCGGCGCGTGGTGTACGACTTCGTCAATGTCGTGCTGGGCGAGGCCTCGATCAAGCAGGCCCTGATCAAGGACAAGCGCTTCGAGAACCTGTACGTGCTGGCCGCCTCGCAGACCCGTGACAAGGACGCGCTGACCAAGGAAGGCGTCGAGAAAGTGCTCAACGCCATCGCCGACGAAGGCTTCGAATACATCGTCTGCGATTCCCCGGCCGGCATCGAGAAGGGCGCCTTCCTGGCGATGTACTTCGCCGATCGCGCCGTGGTGGTGGTCAACCCCGAGGTCAGCTCGGTGCGCGACTCCGACCGGATCCTGGGCTTGCTTGCGTCGAAGACTCGCAAGGCCGAGAACGGCGAGCGCGTGAAGGAAAGCCTGCTGCTCACCCGCTACAGTCCGGCGCGCGTGGAAAAGGGCGACATGCTCTCGATCGGCGACGTCGAGGAAATCCTCGGCCTGAAGGTGATCGGCGTGATCCCCGAGTCGCCCGAGGTGCTGCAGAGTTCCAACGCCGGCGTGCCGGTGATCCTCGACGATGTCTCGCAGGCCGGCCAGGCCTACACCGACGCCGTCGCCCGCATCCTTGGCCAGGACATCCCGCTGCGCTTCACCACGGTGGAACGCAAGGGCTTCTTCGCCAAGATGTTCGGGGGCTGACCATGGGCCTGTTCGATTTCCTCACGGCCCGCAACCGCAACACCGCCAGCACCGCCAAGGACCGCCTGCGCATCCTGATCCAGCAGGAGCGCTCGATGCGCGGCGCGCCGGACTACCTGCCGATGCTGCAGCGCGAACTGCTCGAGGTCATCCGCAAGTACGTCAACGTGGACGTGGATGCGGTGAAGGTGGACCTGATCAAGGACGGCGACAGCGAGGTGCTCGACATCTCGGTCGCGCTCCCCGAAAAGGCCGCGTCCGCGTAATCGTGGGAGCGGCTTTGGCCGCGATCGCCTTGCGCAGGATCGCGGCTAAAGCCGCTCCCACAGCCACGATGCTGACACTGCATGACATCGGCTTCGATTCGCCGCGCGCGCTGCTCGCGCGGTTCCACCTCGCGCTCGAACGGGTCGCCGACGGAGCGCCGATTCCCGGCAGCTATTGGGGCGAATCCGAGGCCGGACTGATCGGCCACGTCGTGCACGCGCGCGCCGACACCCCGGTGCATTCCCTGCTGCACGAGGCGGCCCACCTGCTGGTGATGCCGGCCGAACGCCGCGCCGGCATCCACACCGACGCCAGCGACTGCCAGCAGGAGGAAGACGCCTCCTGCTACCTGCAGGTCCTGCTCGCCGATGTCCTGCCCGGCGTCGGGCGCAACCGCCTGATGGCCGACATGGATGCCTGGGGCTACAGCTTCCGCCTCGGTTCCACCCGCGCCTGGTTCGAGGGCGATGCCGACGACGCGCGCGCCTTCCTTACCGGCCGCTTCGCGCTCGATTCCCTGCCCCCGCCCGCCCATCCCCTTGCGCCTCCGGCGGGCGCGGACTAGCCTGCGGTTCTCCCGTAACAACCCTCTTGACGGAGCTGAACGTGACTGCACACCGCGCCCTGTTGTCGCTGGCCATCGCCGCCAGCCTGTTGTCCCTCGCCGCGTGCAAGCCACAGGCTCCCGCGGGTGCGGCCTCAACGCCAACCGCCGGCGCCGCTCCCGCCGCCGCCGTGGATCCCAAGGAAACCGCCGACCAGTTCATCGCCCGCGTCAACAAGGAGATGCACGACGACTACGTCGAGAGCACCGCGGCGCAGTGGCTGTCGGAAACCGACATCGGCGACGATTCGCAGCTGGTCGCCTCCAAGGCGAACGAGCGCGCGCTGGCCAAGCTCGGCGGTTGGGTGGAGCAGTCGCACCGCTTCGACGGCAAGCCGATGACGCCGGACACGGCGCGCGCCATCCAGCTGCTGCGCCTGGGCATCACCGTGCCGCCGCCGAAGGATCCGGCCAAGCTCGCCGCGCTGACCAAGGTCGGCGCCAAGATGGATGGCGACTACGGCGCCGGCAAGTACTGCCCTGACGCGAATAATCCCACCACCTGCATGGACATCGGCAAGATCCAGGATGTGCTGTCCGACGTGCCGAACCGCAGCTACGACGAGCAGCTCAAGGCCTGGGAAGGCTGGCACACCATCTCGATCCCGATGCGCAAGGACTACATCAACTTCGTGCAGCTGAGCAACGAAGGCGCGCGCGACCAGGGCTTCGCGGACACCGGCGCGCTGTGGCGCAGCGGCTACGACATGAAGCCGGATGACTTCAAGGCCGAGACCGATCGCCTCTGGGGCCAGGTCAAGCCGCTGTACGACCAGTTGCAGTGCTACACCAAGAACAAGCTGGTGGACAAATACGGCCCGAAGGGCGAGGTCAACGGGATGATCCCGGCGCACCTCACCGGCAACCTCTGGCAACAGGAATGGAGTGCGCTGTGGCCGCTGCTGCAGCCGTACCCGGGCGTGGCCAAGCTCGACGTGACCGCGACCCTGAAGAAGCAGCGCGACGACAAGTATGCGGCGCTGCTCGCCGACTTCGCCAAGGCCAACGGCCGCCAGCCGACCGCCGCCGAGGGCGTCGAAGTCAACCGCGCCGCCGACCTGGCCGAGGCCAAGGCCATGGTCAAGAGCGCCGAGGACTTCTACGTCAGCCTGGGCATGCCGCATCTGCCGGCCAAGTTCTGGGACAAGGCGCAGTTCATCCAGCCGCGCGACCGGGACGTGGTCTGCCACGCCAGCGCCTGGCCGATGACCCTGGACGGCGACGACATGCGCATCAAGATGTGCATGAAGCCCGACCAGGAAAGCCTGGAGACGGTCTACCACGAGCTTGGGCACATCTATTACTACCTGAGTTACCACGGCCTGCCAGCGTTGTTCCAGAACGGCGCCAACGACGGCTTCCACGAGGCCATCGGCGACACCATCGTGCTGTCCATGACGCCCAACCACCTGCACTCGATCGGCCTGGTGGACCAGCCGACCGTCAGCCACGAAGCGGTGATCAACGACCAGATGAAGCGCGCGCTGTCGGGCGTGGCCTTCCTGCCGTTCGGCCTGATGATCGACAAGTGGCGCTGGGGCGTATTCGACGGTTCGATCAAGCCCGAGCAGTACAACAAGGCCTGGTGGGACCTGAAGGCGAAGTACCAGGGCGTCGCCCCGGCCACGCCGCGCGGCGAGGAGTTCTTCGACGCGGGCGCCAAGTACCACGTGCCGTCCAACACGCCGTACACGCGTTACTTCCTGGCGCGCATCCTGCAGTTCCAGTTCTACAAGTCGCTGTGCGATGCGTCCGGCTACAAGGGCCCGCTCAATGAGTGCAGCTTCGCCAACAGCCCCGAGGCCGGCAAGCGCTACTGGGCGATGCTGGGCAAGGGCGCCAGCCAGCCCTGGCAGAAGTCGCTCAAGGAACTCACCGGCGGCGAGAAGATGGATGCGGCGCCGATCCTGGAGTACTTCGCGCCCTTGAACACCTGGCTGCAGGAACAGAACAAGGGCAAGCAGTGCGGCTGGACCGCGCCGGGCTGAGTGCCGGCCGGATCGCGACGCCATGACGTCGGCGCCGTGATACGGACGCCGTGACTTCCACCCTGCGCGTCGAGCGCGCCGGCAGCGGGCAGCTGGACGCGGCGACGGCGCTGTTCCAGGGCTACCTGCGCTTCTACGGGAAATGCCACGACCAGGCGCGCTCGCGCGCCTTCGTCGCCGCGCGACTGGAACAGCGTGACTCGGTGTTCCTGATCGCCTGGGACGGCCCGGGCGCGGTTGGCTTCACCCAGCTGTATCCCGCCTTCGCCAGCCTGTCGCTGGCGCCGAGCTGGATCCTCAACGACCTGTTCGTCCAGCCCGGGGCGCGGGGCCGAGGCGTGGCGACCGCGTTGATGGACGCGGCGCGGCAGCTGGCCCTGCACAGTGGCGCGGCCGAGATTTTCCTGCAGACCGCGCGCGACAACGACCCGGCGCGCGCGCTGTACGAGCGCCTTGGCTACGCCGTCGACGACGACTTCCTCGTCTACACCCTCGCGCTTGCGCGCGACTGAGCTCAGAGGGCGTTGATCGCCAGCTGGGCGGCGAATGCGCGCTGATACGCCGGACGCGCTTCTGCGCGGGCGACGTAGGCGGCGAGCTTTGGGAATTCGTCGAGCAGTCCGGACGCCCGCAGCCGGAGCAGGACCGACGCCATCATCAGGTCGCCCGCGCTGAACGCGCCATCGAGCCAGTCCGCATCGCCCAGGCGCGTCGCCAAGGGCCCCAGCCGGCTGCGGATGCGCTCCTCCACCAGCGGCAGCCGCTCCTTCGCCCAGGGCTTGCCTGCGTCCAGCACCCTGGCGGGGAACAACTCGAGCACCGGCGGCTCCACGGTATTGAGCGCGGCGAACATCCACATCACCGCTCGCGCACGGGCATCGGGGTCGTCCGGCAACAGGCCGGGATGCCGCGAGGCGATGTGGAAGACGATCGCGCCGGTCTCGAACAGCACCAGGTCGCCTTCCTCGTAGGTTGGAATCTGGCCGAAGGGATGCAGGCGCAGGTGCGCAGGCTCCTTCATCGCACGGAACGACACCAGGCGAACCTCGTAGGGCTGCCCGGTTTCCTCGAGCGCCCAGCGCAGGCGCGTGTCGCGCGCCAGGCCCTTGCCGCCGTCGGGCGAGCGTTCGAAGGCGGTGATGGTGATGGTCATCCGCGGGCTCCGCGTCAAGAAAGGGGCCGGCTAGTGTGGCCCAGTTCGGGTCGCCCCGGGATCTGCTACCGCCGCCGCGGCTTTTTGACGATACTCGGCGGGGGAGATCGCCATGAACCAGCCAACACGCACCGTCGGGGCCGCCGAGCTGCAACCGCAACCGCTGGCCCACGCCACCGCCCTGCCCGCCCATTTCTACGTGGATGCAGGCGCGGGCAGCCGCGACACGCGCGCCGTGTTCGCGCGGCACTGGCAGCTGGCCTGCCACGTGTCGCGGCTGGCCGGCGTCGGCGACCACGTGGTGCTGGAGATCGCCGGCGTGCCGATCATCGTGCTGCGCAGCGACACCGGCACCCTGCGCGCCTTCCACAATGTCTGTCGCCATCGCGCCGGGCCACTGGCGCGCTGCGACGGGCTGGGCGCGAAGGCACTGCGCTGCAAGTACCACGGCTGGACTTATGGTCTGGACGGCGTGCTGAAGGCCGCGACGGAAATGAAGGACGTCCCGGACTTCGACGTGTCGTCGATCCGCCTGCCCGAGGCGCGCGTGCAGCTCTGGCAGGGCCTGGTGTTCGTCGCGCTGGGCGAGGCCCCGCCGTTCGACGAACTCGTCGCCGGCATCGACGCGCGGCTTGGCGCGGGCCACGACCTGGCGTCGCTGCAGTTCCACCATCGCACCCATTACGACGTGGCCTGCGACTGGAAGGCGTACGTGGACAATTACCTGGAGGGCTACCACGTCCCGCACATCCACCCCGAGCTCAACAAGCTGCTGGACTATCGCAGCTACGTGACCACGACCATGCGCTGGCACAGCCTGCAGTTCAGCCCGCTGGAAAGCGGCGACGGCCTGTACGGCAGCGGCGAGGCGCTGTACTACTTCATCTATCCGAACACGATGCTGAATATCCTGCCCGGCCGCCTGCAGACCAACCGCGTGCTGCCGCTGGGGCCGGGGCGCTGCCGGATCGAGTTCGACTTCTACTACCGCGCGCCGGCAGGCGACGAAGACGCCGAGGCCGCCGGGGCGCGCCGCGCGGCGGACCTGGCCTTCAGCGACGACGTGCAACTCGAGGACGTCACCATCTGCGAGGACGTCCAGCGCGGCCTCGCCTCCGGTTCCTACCAGGCGGGCCGCCTCAATCCGCTGCGGGAGAACGCCGTGCATCATTTCCATGAACTGCTGCGCGCCGACTATCGCCACGACGCGGGGATCGCATGAGCGCGTCCGCGGCCGACGTCGACGCCGCCCGTGTGGATGCAGCGCAAGGCGGCGCCGCGCCACTGGGATTGATCGCGGCGATCGCGCTGGTCATCGGCACGATGATCGGCTCGGGAATCTTCGTCCTCCCGGCCACCTTGGCCTCGTTCGGCGCCGCCAGCCTGCTCGGCTGGGGCCTGAGCCTCGCCGGCTCGGTGGCGATTGCGCTCGTCTTCGCTTGGCTCGCGACTGGCATCAGCCGGAGCGGTGGCGCGTATGCCTACACCCGGGAAGCCTTTGGCGATCGGGTCGGCTTCGTCGTGGCCTGGAGCTATTGGGTCTGCGTGTGGGTCGGCAACGCGGCGATCGCGGTGGCGTTCGCGGGCAGCCTGGGTGCGGTGTTCCCTGCGCTCGTCGCGACGCCGGCGCGCGGCGCGCTGTGCGCGTTCGCGGCGCTGGCCGTGACCACCGCCACCAATGCCCTCGGCGCACGCGAAACCGGCATGGCGCAGATCCTGCTCACCCTGCTCAAGTTCGTGCCCCTGGTGCTGTTTGCGGTCGTCGGCCTGTTCTACGTGCGGGTGGACGACTACATCCCGGTCAATCCCAGCGGGCAGCCGGCCTGGCAGATCGCCTCCACCGTCGGCGCGCTGACCATGTGGGCCTTCCTCGGCCTGGAAGCGGCCAGCGTCCCCTCGGGCTCGATCCGCGACCCGAAGCGCAACGTGCCGCGCGCGACCATCATCGGCGTGCTGCTGGCGGGCGTGTCCATGATGCTCGCCTGCACCGTCGTGATCGGCCTGCTGCCGCGCGAGCAGTTGCAGGCCTCGGCGGCACCGATGGCGGATGCGGCGCGGCACCTGTGGGGCGCGTGGGCGGGCACCGGTGTCGGCATCGTGGCAGCCATCTCATGCTACGGCGCCCTCAACGGCCTGGTGATGCTGCAGGGCCAGACCTCGCTGGCCGCGGCCCGCGATGGCGTGTTCCCGAAGATCTTCGGCAAGCTCGATGCCCGCGGCACGCCGGTCGCCGGCGTGGTCATCGGCTCGGTGCTGGCCTCGCTGCTGATGCTGACCAATTACAGCAAGTCGCTGGTGGGGCTGTTTACCTTCTCCGCGTTGCTGTCCACCGCTGCCTGCCTGCTTCCCTACGCGGCCTGCGCCGCGGCGTGGTGGCGGCTGTATCCGGGTGCAACCCTGGTTCGCCGGGCGGTCGCGATCATCGCCTTCGTGTATGCGCTCTGGGCGATCGCCGGCACCGGCAAGGAGCCACTGTTCTGGGGCGCGGCGCTGTTGGCAGCCGGTATGCCGGTGTATTACTGGTCGCGGCGCGCCTGACGACGGCGCGCCTTGCAACCGCCGGACCTCCTACATCTCGTCGGTCGGTTCGAGGTACTCGGGGTTGGCGCTGGGCTCGGGCACGGGGCCCATTTGGCGCAGGTACCACCACCACAGCGCGTAGGCGACGCTGCTGAAGGCTGCTGCGCCCAGGGCCAGGTGCAGCGGGTGGTCACTGAGCATCGGCGACAGCACGCCCGCGATCAGCGCATTGGACAGCAGGCCGATGAAGGCCTGCATGGACGAGGCGCTGCCGCGCATGGCCGGGTACATGTCCAGGATCGACAGGGTCAGGATCGGGAACACCAGGGCGATGCCAAACGCGCTCAGCACCGTGGGCAGCACGGCCCAGGGAAAGGCCGGGTGCGTCGCCAGCAAGTTGTAGCCGATGTTGAACACGGCCGACAGCCCGGTGAACAAGAAGCCGATGTTCGCCAGCCGTGCCCCGCCCATGCGCCCCGCGGCACGCCCGCTGAAGAACGCGCCCAGCACCATGCCGCCGATGGTCGGCGCGAAGAACCAGCCGAACTGCTGCTCGTTCAAGTGCAGCACGTCGAGCACGAAGGCCGGCGCCGAAGCGATGTACAGGAACAGCGCGCCGAAATTCGCCGTGCCCGCGAGCGCAAGCAACACGAAGCGGCCATTCGACAGCATCGTCCGGTAGCCGCCTGCCAGCGCGCGCAGGTTCATCGGCAGGCGCCTGTCCGGCGGATGGCTTTCCGGCAGCGCCACCGCGGTTACTCCCAGCAGGACCAGGGCGAACACGCTCAGGAACCAGAAGATCGCCTGCCAGTTGCTCCGGCCCAGGATCCAGCCGCCGATGATCGGCGCAATGGCGGGTGCAAGACCAAAAATCATCGAGATCTGGCTCATCAGGCGCTGCGCCTCGTCGCCGTCCAGCGCATCGCGCACGATCGCGCGGCCGACGATCAGCCCCACGCCCGCCGACAGGCCCTGCAGCACGCGGAACGCCAGCAGCATCGGCAGCGAGGTGGACAGCGCGCAGCCGATCGATGCCGCGCCGAAGATCGCGATGCCGGCGAGGATCACCGGCCGCCGGCCCAGCGCGTCCGACAGCGGCCCGTGCACCAGGGACATGCCCGCATAGCCGAGCAGGTACAGGCTGATGCTCTGCTGCATCGCCACCTTGCCCACGCCCAGGTCGCGCTCGAGCACGGCAAATGCGGGGAATATCGTGTCGATCGAGAACGGCCCGAGCATCGCCAGGGCGCCCAGGATCAGGGCCAGGCGGAAACGGGAGATGTTGAGGTGTGCGATCACGCGAGGCTCGTCGGCATGCCGGCGTCGGGCATGGCAGCATAGCAGCCTGCCCCGGCGCGCTTGCCGGAGCGCCCATTCGCCCCCATGTTCTACCGATGGCCTCCGAACCTTCCAATCCCGCCGATCCGGTGTTGACCGCGCCGGCGATCCCGCCGGTCGGCGTGCCCGTCAGCGTGCCGGAGGCGAGTGGTCGCCTCGCCATCGACGACGGCAGCTCCAACGACCTGGCCGCGCCCGGCAGCGATGCGTCCCAGGGCACCACCGCCAAGGTGCTGAAGCGGCTCGTGCCCTTCCTCAAGCCCTATTCCGGGCGCATCTCGATCGCGATGCTCTGCCTGCTGACCGCCAAGGTCGCGGGCCTGGCGGTGCCGATGGTGCTGAAGAAGCTCATCGACGCGCTCAACATCCACGCCACCGTCGCGGCGGTACCGCTCGCGCTGGTGCTGGCCTACGGCGCGGCGCGCTTGTCGGAGCGCGTGTTCACCGAGATGCGACAGATCGTGTTCGCGCGGGTGATGGCGCGCAGCTCACGCATGGTGATGCTGTCGGTGTTCCGCCACCTGCACGCACTAAGCCTGCGCTTCCACCTCAACCGGCGCACGGGCGGCGTGACTCGCGATGTCGAGCGCGGCGGCACCTCCATCTCCGACCTGCTTGACTGGACGCTCTACACGATCATCCCGACCCTGATCGAAGTCACGCTGGTGACGAGCCTACTCGTCTATCTCTATGACATCTGGTTCGCGCTGATCACGCTCACCGTGCTGGTCGCCTACGTCGCCTGGACCATCAGCGTCACCGAATGGCGCACCAAGTACTACCGCGCGTCGGTGGAAGCCGACACCGCCGCCAGCGCCAGCGCCGTGGACTCGCTGCTCAACTACGAGACTGTGAAGTACTTCAACAACGAGGAACACGAGGCGCAGCGCTACGACTTCAGCCTCAAGCGCATGGAGGAAGCCAACGTCAAGAGCTACAAGACGCTGGCCGTGCTGAACGTCGGCCAGGCCGGCATCATCGCCATCGGCGTCACCGCACTGATGTTCAAGGCGGCGATGGGCGTGGTGTCGGGCAAGCAGAGCGTCGGCGACCTGGTGCTGGTCAACGCCTACCTGTTGCAGATGGCGATGCCGCTGAACTACCTCGGCATGATGTATCGCGAGGTGAAGCAGGCGCTGACCAATATCGAGCGGCTCTGGGGCCTGCTGGACCAGACGCAGGAGGTGCAGGACCGCCCGGGCGCAAGCGCGCTGGCGACCACGCAGCCGCGGGTCAGCTTCGAGGACGTGCACTTCGGTTACGACGCGCGGCGCGAGATCCTGCACGGCATCAGCTTCGAGATCCCGCCCGGCCATCGGGTGGCGGTGGTCGGGCATTCGGGCAGCGGCAAGAGCACGCTGGCGCGCCTGCTGTACCGCTTCTACGACATTTCCAGCGGCGCGATCCGCATCGACGGCCACGACATCCGCGACGTGCACCAGGACTCGGTGCGCGCGGCAATCGGCATCGTCCCGCAGGACACGGTGCTGTTCAACGACAGCATCCGCTACAACATCCGCTACGGCCGCCCGTCTGCCACCGACGCCGAGGTCGGGGGCGCCGCGTCTGCGGCCCACATCCATGCCTTCATCGCGTCCTTGCCCGACGGCTACGAATCGGCGGTCGGCGAGCGCGGCCTCAAGCTGTCCGGCGGCGAGAAGCAGCGCGTGGCGATCGCCCGCGCACTGCTGAAGAATCCCGCCATCCTGATCTTCGACGAGGCCACGTCGGCACTCGATTCGGCGTCGGAGAAAGCCATCCAGTCCGAACTGGACCGCATCGCCGTCGGGCGCACCACGCTGATCATCGCGCACCGCCTGAGCACGGTGATGGACGCGCACCAGATCCTGGTCATGGACGGCGGCAACATCGTCGAGCGCGGCTCGCATGCCGAGTTGCTGGCGCGCGACGGCCACTATGCGGCGATGTGGCGACTGCAGCAGCAAACCCGCAACGACGCTGTGGCCGTAGCGTCAGACACGATCACGGATAGCGGAGAGACTGATCGCGGCTGAAGCCGGACCCACGGGTCAGAACGGTCGCGGCATGCCCAGCATTGGCGCCAGCAGGTACCAGGCCACGGCGATCGCCAGGATCACGATGCCGATCTTGAACAGGCCGCCAACAACCTTGAAGAACAGCCAGATGCAGACGATCAGGACGATGATGCCGAGGATGCTCATGGGGCGGGCCTGCGTGGAAAGGTCTGGCATGGAGTGTAGCCGAGGCGGATGAACCGCCGCCCGGTCTGCCAGGGGGGCGGCCGCAGGCGCAAGGACACGAAAAGAGGTGCTAGCTGCCCTCAATCCCGGGCTGGTGGACCCATTGGGGACGGTAGAATCAAAGTCCTCAGCACCGCCAGCCCGATACCTCAGGACCCATGCCCGACACCCCCGCCCGTCCCAGCTTCCACGGCTTCGAACAGATCCCCCTGCGCGAGTACGCCGAGCGCGCCTACCTCGACTACTCGATGTACGTCGTGCTCGACCGCGCCCTGCCCTTCCTGGGCGACGGTCTCAAGCCGGTGCAGCGGCGCATCGTCTATGCCATGAGCGAGCTGGGCCTGAACGCGACGGCCAAGCCCAAGAAGAGCGCCCGCACAATCGGCGACGTGATCGGCAAGTTCCATCCGCACGGCGACAGCGCCTGCTACGGCGCGCTCGTGTTGATGGCGCAGCCGTTCTCCTACCGCTATCCGCTGATCGAGGGCCAGGGCAATTTCGGCAGCACCGACGACCCGTCCTCGTTCGCGGCGATGCGTTACACCGAGTCCAAGCTCACGCCCATCGCTGAAGTGCTGCTGGGCGAGCTCGGCCAGGGCACGGTGGACTGGAACCCGAACTTCGACGGCACGCTGGAGGAGCCGAGCTGGCTGCCCGCGCGCCTGCCGCACATCCTGCTCAACGGCACCACCGGCATCGCGGTCGGCATGGCCACCGACATCCCGCCGCACAACCTCAACGAAGTCGTCAGCGCCTGCATCCGCCTGCTCGACGACCCGCAGGCCACGGTGCGCGACCTGTGCGAGCACATCCGCGGGCCCGACTACCCGACCAGCGCCGAGATCATCACGCCGGCGGCCGACCTGCTGCAGATGTACGAGACCGGCAACGGCAGCGTGCGCGCGCGCTCGACCTGGATCCGCGAGGGCCAGAACATCGTCATCACCGCGATGCCTTACCAAGTGTCGCCGAGCAAGATCATGGAACAGATCGCGCAGCAGATGCGCGCCAAGAAACTGCCGTGGCTCGAGGACCTGCGCGACGAGTCCGACCACGAGAACCCGGTGCGCCTGGTGCTGGTGCCGCGGTCCAACCGAGTGGACTACGAAGGCCTGATGGGCCATCTCTTCGCCACCACGGACCTGGAGCGCAGCTTCCGGGTCAATATCAATGTCATCGGGCTGGACGGCCGGCCGCAGGTCAAGAACCTGCGAACGCTGCTGTCGGAATGGCTGGGTTTCCGCCAGGACACGGTGCGCCGCCGGCTCAAGCATCGCCAGGAAAAGATCGAGCGCCGCATGCACCTGCTGGAAGGCCTGCTGGTGGCCTTCCTCAACCTGGACGAGGTGATCCGCATCATCCGCACCGAGGACGAGCCACGCGCGGCCCTGATCGCACGCTTCGCGCTGTCAGATGACCAGGCGGACTACATCCTCGAGACCAAGCTCAAGCAGCTGGCGCGCCTGGAAGAAATGAAGATCCGCGGCGAGCAGGATGAGCTGGCCAAGGAGTTGTCGAAGATCATCGCGACGTTGGCATCGCCGGCGAAGCTCAAGAAGCTGGTCAAGGACGAACTGCTGGCCGATGCGAAAAAATTCGGCGACGCCCGCCGCTCGCCGCTGGTCGCCCGCGGCGCCGCGCAGGCGATCAGCGAGAGCGAGCTGGTGCCGAGCGAGCCGATGACGGTCGTTGTGTCCACCAAGGGCTGGGTGCGCGCGGCCAAGGGCCACGACGTGGACCCGGCGTCCCTGTCCTACCGCGAGGGCGACAGACTGCTGCAGGCCGTGCGCGGCCGCAGCACGCAGCAGGTGGCCTTCGTGGACAGCACCGGCCGCAGCTACTCGGCGCTGGTGCACACGCTGCCGAGTGCGCGCGGCAACGGCGAGCCGCTGACGGGGCGCTTCACCCTGCCCTCGGGCGCGCGCGTCACCGGCGCCGCCGCGGGCGACGACGAGGCGCGCTTCCTGGTGGCGTCGTCGTGGGGGTATGGCTTCGTCACGCGCTTCGAGAATTTCTGCGGGCGGAACAAGGCGGGCAAGGCGCTGATCAACGTGGATGCGGCGGCTGAGGCGCTGGCGCCTTCACTCGTGGCTGACCCGAAGACCGACCGCATCGTCGCGGTCACCTCCGCGGGCCACCTGCTCGCCTTCCCAATTGGCGAGCTGCCCGAACTCGACAAGGGCAAGGGGAACAAGTTGATCCAGATTCCGCCAGCGAAGTTGAAGTCGGGGGAGGAGAAGGTGATCGCGGTTGCGAGTGTACGAGTGGGCGGCGAGCTGACGCTGCACTCCGGCAAGCAGAAGCTGGTGCTCAGCTGGCGCGACTTGCAGGCCTACGAGGGGACGCGGGCGACGCGGGGGCACGCGCTGCCGCGCGGTTACACCCGCGTCGACTCGGTCGCGACCAGCTAAGATCTGCCGGGAAGGTTGCACCCTTGGGGAGGGGACACATGCTCGGATTCACGCGCTACCAATGGCTCGTCCTGCTCGCCGCCTGGCTGGGCTGGGGCTTCGACGTGTTCGACGGGTTGCTGTTCAACTACGTCGCGCCCAACTGCGTGCCGACCCTGCTCGGGCTGGCCATCGGCTCGCCTGAGGCCAAGCACGCCACCCTGATGTGGACCGGCATTCTCACCAGCGTGCTGCTGCTCGGCTGGGCCGCGGGCGGCGTGCTGTTCGGCAAGATCGGCGACCGCATCGGGCGTACGAAGACCCTGCTGATCACGATGGTGTTGTACGCGGTCGGCACGGCCGCCTGTGCGGCGGCGCCGAACATCTGGGTGCTCGGCCTGTTCCGGCTGGTGGCGGCACTGGGCATCGGCGGCGAATGGGCCGCGGGCGCGGCGATGGTCGCGGAGACTGTCCCGGAATCACGGCGTGTCGAGGCTGGGGCACTCCTTTACACCGCAGCGCCGATTGGCCTGTTCCTGGCCACCGCGGTCAACCTCACCGTCGCCGGCCACTGGTTCGTGGACCGGCCCGAGGTGTCCTGGCGCTATGTGTTCCTGTTTGGCCTGCTGCCGGCCGCGGCCGCGTTCGCGGTGCGGCTGTTCGTCAAGGAGCCAGAGCGCTGGAAGAACCTCGCCAACAAGACCGAGGCGAAGCTGAGCGAGCTCTTCTCGCCAGCACTGCGCAGCTTCACCCGCAGCGGCTTCCTGATGGCGGTGGTCGCGCTGATGACCTGGTGGAGCTGCAACGCCTTCATCCCGGTGGTGGCGAGCGGCCTGGCCAACAGTTCGGCGATCGCCGACGGGCTGGACAAGATCGCCACGCAGCAGCGCATCGAGCACTGGAAGCTGCTGGCGACGGTGTGCTTCAACCTGGGCGGGCTCATTGGCACGCTGCTCACCATTCCCGCGGCGAAGTACCTGGGCCGCAAGAAGATGTTCGCGATTTACTGGACGGCGTCGGCGGCGGCGATCCTGGCCACCTTCGGACTGGACCTCGAGCCGCAGGCGCGGCTCTACATGTACTTCGCCATTGGCCTGACGGTGTTCGGCGTGTTCGGCAGCTTCACCTACTACCTGCCGGAGCTGTTCCCGACCCGCCTGCGCGCGACTGGCGCGGGCTTCTGCTACAACATCGGCCGCGTGTTCGCGGCCGGCGGCCCGTTCCTGGTCGGCATGGCGGCGGCACGCGGCACCGACACGGTGGTCGGCGTGCTGTTCTACGTCGGCTTCATCCCGTTGCTCGGCTTGCTGTTCATGCCGTGGGTGATCGAGACGCGGGGCAAGCAGCTCGCCGACTGAGCATCAACAGGTCACCGCGCGGCAAGGGCTTCTTTCAGCGATCCTCACCCACCGCGTCGCGCTTGCCTGGCGCGGTCCTGGCCGGCTTGCCCAGTGGCCCCGAGGTCTTGGCCGCGGCGCCGGTGCTCGCCATGATCGCCGTGTTGTTGGCCAGCTTCCAGGCGACGTAGGACAGGGCTTTGCTGGTCGCTTCGAGCACCAGGGGATCGTTGTTGTCCAGGTTGTCGCCCCACAGGAAGGGCCGGTCGACGAATCCTCCGTCGAATGTGCCCAGGTTGCCCTCGTAGTTGCCGACGGTGCCGCCAAAAATATCCACTTCCTCCTGGCTCTTGCAGCAGTCCTGGCCGGTCAGGATGCCGGTGTTGGGCACGCCGCGCCAACTGAAGCTCCACGAATCGGTGCCGTCATTGCTCCAGTTTACGTAAGGCAGGTGGCGGCTGGTGAAGTACTCGCGGAAGTAGTTGTTGCCCACTTGCGAGGCTTCGATGACGCCGGGCGGAAAGTCCCCGGCGTAGTAGGAGTTGGCAGGATCGGCGATCGCGGTCACGTAGTTCGGTGTCGCCGTGACGTCGGAGTCGATGTCGAAGACGATCCTGCTGAGCTCGGGCCCGGTGAGCGTGTTGACGTAGTACTGCGAGCCATACAGGCCCAGCTCCTCGCCACCGAACCAGACATAGCGCAGGCGATTGGCGGTGTGCGTGCGCGCCATCTTCAGGCCAACTTCCAGGATGGTCGCCGAGCCCGACGCGCTGTCGAGCATGCCGGCACCGTAGATTGCGTCCAGGTGTCCTTCCACCACCACCACCCGGTTCGGGTCACCGTACGGCGACTCGGCGATGGCGTTGTAGTCGGGGCGGTAGGGGTCGTGGATGGTCTGCACGTCCAGGTGCGCCACCGGGTTCTGCGCGGCGTTGTAGCGCGTGTAGAAATCCAGTCCGATACCGAACGAGGCCAAGGCGACCGGCACGTTGACCGGGTTGTAGGCCGAGACCCTGCCGCGGAAGGGGCCGGTATACCCGCCACTACCGTCGTTGAATATGATCACCCCGCTCGCGCCAGCGAGCTGCGCGTTAAGCACTTTGGTGTAGTAGGAGCAGGAACCGCGCTGGATCAGCGCGATGTTGCCTGGCGTGAAGCTGGAGAAGTCCGTGCTGGAGCAGCCGCTCTGGCTGGCCGTGAACGGCGGCAACGGAATGACGATGCCGCCGACCGGCTGCACCACGGCGGTGATATTGCCGCTGCCGGAATACGTGGCCGGATTCCAGTCCACGCGCAGCCCGTACGCGCTCGCTGCCGGGCTGACCTGGCCGAACGTCGCCAGCGACGTGTAGTTGAAATACGGCACCGTGTATTCCTGCAGCTGCACGCTGTAGCCCGCTGCCGCCATCTTCTCGAGCACATACTGCGCCGACGCCAGGTAGCCCGGCTCGCCGATATTGCGCGAGGGGTGCCCATCCGGCCCGGGATTGGCGTTGGCGATCTGCTGGAAGGCGACCATGTGCTTCCACAGCGGATCGCGACGGATGCATTGCACCAACGCTTCGGCCGAGTCCTGGCTGCGCCGGGCGCAGGCAGCATCGGTGGGGCCCGTCGAGGGGTTAGTTTTGGCCGCGGCAGCTGGCGCGGCAGCAAAAGCGGCCTGACTTGCCACTAAAATGAAAACAGCGGCGCGGAGCCTGGAATGGTTGCTCATGGTTTGTCCTTCTTCCCCAAGAAGTTCCGACCCGGGCCGAGGCGAGGACGGTGCGGGTGTTACCGACTGAGGCTAGCATGACTGCAACTGCCTCGCAAAAGCGACGCGAACTCGATCTTCCTGGCCGACATTCGCTGCTCGGGCCGCTGCCGGCCGCGGCCGCGTTCGCAGTGCGCCTGTTTGTGAAGAAGCCGGAACGCTGGAAGAACCTCGCCCACAAGACCGAGGCGCGCTTGAGCGAGCTGTTGTCGCGGGCGCGACAGTTCGTGCGCGAAAACGCACACTGACCCAGTGCTTGTATTCAGCGCGGCGTCGGCAGGCCGATCTCGCGTGCGAAGGCGGCGTAGCGCGGATCCTTTTTCAAGGGTGCAAGCAGGGGATCGGTGAGCAAATCCCCCACCCCACCGTCATTGTTGCTGCGCGCGCGTTCCAGCCAGGCGAATGCCTGGTCGGGGTCCTTGCGCAGGGCGTAGATCTCGGCGACCTGGTAGGCCAACAAGCCCGCTTGCCGCTTGATCAGTCCTGCCAGCGCGGCATCCGCGGCGGGGGCGGGACCGGCGACTTGAAGGGCCAGCGCCTCTGCGAACTCCCGGTAAGGGCCAGGCGGTTCCCGCCGGGCCGCGGCCAAGGCGGTCTGCGGCCGGCCGCGCAGGATCTCCAGCACCGCCAACTGCGTGTACACGCCCGTGGCGCCCGGCTGCAGGGCGAGGGCCCGGCGCAGGTGCTGCTCCGCGTCGTCAAGCCGACCCATCGCCATGAAGCTTCCTGCCAGCGATCTATGCGGGTCTGTATCCAGCGGATCGGCTTCCACTGCGGCCTCGAAAAGTGGCACGCTTTCCTCCGGACGGCCCTGGCCCATCAATACGTGGCCGAGCTTTGCCCGTGCAATGCGGTCATTCGGGGCCAGGCGCGCGCCCTCTCGGAACTCGAATTCGGCGCCGCGCCAGTCGAACTCATGCACCCGCAGCAGATACCCGCGTGCAAGGTGCGCGGCCGCCAACTGCGGGTCCAGGGCCAAGGCCCGTTCAGCGTGAACCTTGGACTGCGCATACACGTCGGCGGCGGCCGTGCCGCTGAGATAAAAACTGGCCAGCGAGGTTAGCGAGCCCGACAGTGCCGCGTGGGCCCGAGCGTAGTCCGGGTCCAGCCGGATCGCGTCCCGGAACTGCGCGATCGCTTCGCGCAGGCCGGCTTCGTTGCCGCGTCTACTGTGGAAGACGCCCCGCAGGTAAGCGGAGTAGGCATCGAGCCGACCACTGCGCGGACGGTCGCTTTGCGCGGCGGCGTGCGCACTATCGATCAGTTTTGCCTTCAGCGCGCCGGCGACGGCCGCGGTGATTTCGTCCTGGAGCTTGAACAGGTCCTTGTAGGGGCGGTCGTAGTGCTGCGACCACAGCGCGCTCCCGTCGCTGGCGTTGATCAGCTCAAGCGTCACGCGCACGGTATCACCGGCCTTGCGCACGCTGCCCTGCAACAGGTGGGCGACGCCGAGCTTGGCGCCGATGGACTTGCTGTCTTCCTTGCTGTCGCGGAACTGGAAGGCGGAGTTACGGCCGATCACCTTGAGCTGGTCGAACTGGGCCAGCGCGGTGATCAGGTCTTCGCTCAGGCCATCGGAGAAAAATAGTTGCTGCTGGTCGCCGCCTTCGTTGGCGAGAGGCAGCACGGCGACGGATTGGACGGCGGGCGCGGCGGCGACGGGCGCGGTGGTCTCGGCCGTGGCCGTGGTGGCTGGCGTGCTTGCGGCGGTGGGGCCGGCGGTGGGCGCCGTCGCGACGCGCGAGTAGCCCAACCATCCCAGCGCGAAAAGCAGCAGAACCGCGACGGCCCATGCAGCGGTTCGGGATCGGCTTCTGCGCGCTCCTGCGTGCTGCCTCGGCAGGACGGATGTCGGCGCCGTGACCGCGCGCAGCGCGTCCAGCATCGCGATGATCTCCGCACCACGCTGCGGGCGATCCTTCGGTGCCTTCGCCATCAGCGCATCGATCAGCGGCTGGATCCGCGCCAGCGGCGGCGGCAGGCGCGGGATCTGCGCACCGATGTGCTGCATGCCGATCGCCCAGCCATCGCTGCCGCTGTAGGGCAAGGCGCCGGTCAGCAACTGGTACAGCA
Source organism: Gammaproteobacteria bacterium (assembly GCA_025352045.1). Taxonomy (GTDB): domain Bacteria; phylum Pseudomonadota; class Gammaproteobacteria; order Xanthomonadales; family Xanthomonadaceae; genus Arenimonas. The sequence continues at coordinate 20,600 of JANXUD010000123.1, forward strand.
CCACGCCCAGGCTGTAGAAATCCGAGCGCCCGTCCACTTTGTCGCCGCGCAGTTGTTCCGGGCTCATGTACTGCGGCGTGCCGACGCTGGTGCCTTCGCGGGTCAGCACGGTATCCGCAGCCATGATCCGGGCGATCCCGAAATCGCTTAGCAGGCACCGGTCGTTGGCCCGCCGCAGGATGTTGTCGGGCTTGACGTCGCGGTGTACCACGCCCTGTTGATGCGCGTAATCCAGGGCCTCGGCGATGTCCCGGACGATGCCCAGCGCCGCCTCGGGTTCAAGCGCCGTGCCCGGCGCCGGCGTGACCGTGCCGCCCGGCTCGTATTCCATGGCGATATAGGCCGTGTCGCCGTGGGTGCCGACGTCGTAGATGGCGATGATGTTGGGATGGTGCAGTTGCGCGGCGATCCGCGCCTCCTGCAGGAATCGCTCGCGCGTCGTGGCGTCGCGCGCCATCGCCGGCGCCAGGATCTTCAGCGCCACCTCGCGACCCAGCGACGCCTGCACCGCCAGCCAGACCTCGGCCATGCCGCCCCGGCCGATCCGGCGCTGCAACTGGTAACCGGGAATCTCGGTCAGGCCGCCTGCGTCCACGGGTCCCCCTGGGCTGGGGGCATGGTAGCGGCTACTGGCCCATCGGCAAGGCCCCGGGTCGAATCGCCTGCAGGCGAGGCTGCCGCGCCTCCCCTTCCCGACGACTGGCAGCAACCGCGGGGGTTTTCAGCAGGCGTATACTTTTCCCACCCACGAGAGGCTCGCCATGAACGACAAGCACAGCGGCAACTGTTTCTGCGGCGCGGTCGGCGTCGAGGTCACCGGCGCGCCCGAGGGCATGGGTTATTGCCATTGCGAATCCTGCCGAGCCTGGTCGGCCGGCCCGGTCAACGCCTTCACCCTGTGGAAACCGCAGAACGTCAGGGTCACCAAGGGCAAGGAGTCCATCGGGCACTACCAGAAGTCCGCCACCAGCGATCGCCAGTTCTGCACCCAGTGCGGCGGCCACGTCATGACCGACCATCCTGGCCTGGGCCTGACTGACGTCTATGCCGCGATCCTGCCCACGCTGAAGTTCGAGCCCGGCGTGCACGTCAATTACGCGGACACCGTGCTGCGCATGCACGACGGCCTGCCCAAGCTGCGCGATTTCCCGTCGGAGCTTGGCGGCTCGGGCGAGGCGCTGCCCGAATAGGCTGCGTCAGCGCGACGACCCGCCGCCGCATTTGCAGGAGCTCGGACACCATTTCTGCTTGAGGTCGTCGCTGCTGCAGCGCCAGGTCAGGCTGCCCGCCCCGATGCTGCCGGTGAACAGCAGGTGCCTGCCATCCAGTGCGGCATTGGCCTTGTGCGGAAGCTGCGAGGAGAACACCGCCTCGATCTGCCCGGGCGTTCGGCCAATGTCCATCGAGCGCACATACAGGCCCTGGATCTGGTCGGCCGACGGCAGGCCGGCGCTGGCATTGCTGTCGGGGAAGTGCGCCGTGTTGTTGACGTATTCGCCGACCGCGGTCTTGACGCCATCCGCCAGCGAACTCGCCTCGCTGACCTGCGACCGGATCACGTAGTCCTGGTACTGGCTGATCGCGATCGCCGCCAGGATGGCGATGACCGGCACCATCAGCATGGCGATGAGGAAGACCACAAGGCAGCCGGACAGGCCTTCTTTCTGGCGTTCCGGCTGGTCGGTGTAGGCCCACTTGTCCACCACCTCGGTACCGGCGACGAAATCGTGCAGGGCGCGCTTGCGCTCGGTCACCGCGGCCATCAGGAAACCGATGTAGAGCGTCAGGTAGGACAGCGCTGCCGCGAACCAGCGCCCGAGGGCGTGGCCGAAGCTCAGCCGCCGTCCCTGCAGGTCGGTCACCTTGATGCCGAGTGCGCGCTTGCCCAGCGTGGCCTGCCAGGACGAACTCTCCATGCCGGCGTAATAGATCGGCGCGCAGATGAAATAGAGCAGGTAGATCAGCGCGTCGGCGACTCCGGGACCAGACGTCTGGTCCTCCACCTTGATTCCGAAGGCCAGGACCAGCACGACGCCGATGGCGACCAGGGGAATGAACAGGATGAGGCCGTCGAGGAACAGCGCGGCCCAGCGGCGCAGGAAACCCGCGGGCACCACGCGCGCACCGGCCGCGTTCGCCTGCCCTGCCGGATTGCCGCCCGCGACGCCGAATACTGGGGCTGGTGGCGGCCCCGGCGGCGCCGGCGGCAGGCCGAATTCCTCGGCAAATTGCGCCAACGGCAGCCAGCCCGGCAAGCCCTCGCGCCAGGCCATGCTCGACGGCGAGGCGACGTGGCCTTGCAGTGCATCGCGCACTGCCTGCGCCGTGACGGGGCCGACCTGGGCGCCGGTGGAATCGATGTAGTACCAGATGGCGTCGGTCACGTTGACTGCTGCTCCCCATGGAACCTGTGTAGGAAATATTTCCCTGCGGCCGGGACGATTCACCGCACCGCCGGGCAAACATATCAGAGCGCGGCGTCGTGCACGCCTGCGACGGCACGACCCGACGGATCCGCGGCTGCCGCGAACGCCGGATCCCAGGCGATCGCGGCGGGTGACGAGCAGGCGATGCTCTTGCCGCCCGCCACGGTGTGGGCACAGGCGTCGCCGGGGAACTCGCGCTCGAACAGTTCGCGGTACCAGTACGCTTCCTTGGTCTGCGGCGTGTTGATCGGGAAGCGCAGCGGCGCCTGCGCGAACATGCCATCGCTGACATGCGCCTCGGCATGCGCCTTCAGCCCGTCGATCCAGCCATAGCCGACGCCATCGCTGAACTGCTCCTTCTGCCGCCACAGGATTTCCGGCGGCAACGCGCCGTCGAAGGCTTCGCGCAGCACGGCCTTCTCGATCCGGCCCTTGCCCGCCATCTTGTGCGTGGCGTCCATGCCCATCGCCAGGTCGAGGAACTCCAGGTCCAGGAAGGGCACGCGGGCTTCGACGCCCCAGGCCATCATCGACTTGTTGGCGCGCTGGCAATCGAACTGGTGCAGTGCGCCCAGCTTGCATACGCATTCGTCATGGAAGGCGCGCGGATCGGGCGCCTTGTGGAAATACAGGTAGCCGCCGAAGATTTCGTCGGCGCCCTCGCCCGACAGCACCATCTTCACGCCCATCGCCTTGATCCGCCGCGCCAGCAGGTACATGGGCGTGGAGGCGCGGACGGTGGTGACGTCGTAGCTCTCGACGTGGCGTATCACGTCGGGCAGCGCGTCGAGGCCCTCTTCGAAGCGATAAGTGAAGCCGTGGTGCACGGTACCGATTGCCTTGGCCGCGATCGCCGCCGCGGCGAGGTCCGGCGAGCCGTCCAGCCCGATCGCGAAGCTGTGCAGGCGCGGCCACCAGGCTTCGCCGCGATCGTCGTCTTCCACGCGCTGGCGGGCGAAGCGCGCCGCACAGGCGGCGACCAGGGACGAGTCCAGGCCACCCGACAGCAGCACGCCGTAAGGCACGTCCGTCATCAGCTGGCGGTGCACGGCCTGCTCGAAGCCGGCGCGCAGCGCCTCGGGCGACACCGATTTGCCCTGCACGGCGTCGTACTCGCGCCAGTCGCGGGTGTGGAAGAACTGCAGTTCGCCGGTGGCGCTGTCCCAGACGTGGCCGGGCGGAAACGCCGAGACATCGTGGCAATGCCGCGCCAGCGCCTTCATCTCCGACGCCAGCCACAGGCGGCCGTCGCCATCGTGGCCCCAGTACAGCGGACAGACGCCGAGCGGGTCGCGGGCGATCACCAGCCGCCCCTGCTCCGCGTCGAACAGGGCGAAGGCGTAAATGCCGTTGAGGCGCGCCACGCCAGCCGGACCGTGTTCGAGGTAGAGCGCGTTGATGACCTCGCAGTCCGATCCGGTCTGGAAGGCGTACGGCGTCGCGAGCGCGCGCTCGAGTTCGCGGTGGTTGTAGATCTCGCCGTTGACCGCCAGCGCCAGCCGGCCGTCGCCGCTGCGCAGGGGCTGGGCGCCGCCGGCGGGATCCACGATCGCCAGGCGCTCGTGCACCAGCAGGCAATGCGCGGAGGTGTACACGCCCGACCAGTCGGGGCCGCGGTGGCGCTGGCGGGCGGACAGGGACAGGGCAAGCGGGCGCAAGGGCGTGACATCGGCGCCGGGCGTCGGATCATACAGGCCGAGGATGGAACACATGGGGCGGATCCTTTGCAGTTTGCGATGGGCCAAAACGAAACGGCCCGCACGTTTGAGTGCGGGCCGTCGGTGATCGGGGTGCTGTGCTGAGCGCGCCTAATCGTCGACCCGCAAGGGGACGGCGTTGTTGTTCCGGTTATTGGTGTTGGCGGACGGACGCATGGCCAGATTGAACCCCAGTTGCGGCCATGGCGCAAGCGCCCACCCGATGCGAGCATGGGCCATCCACCCCGGAGTCCGCCGATGGCGCGCGCCACCCGCTTCCTGTCCCGTGCCTTGCTGGTCCTGCTCCTGCTGCTCGCCCTGGCCGCGCTTTCGGGCTGGCTCGCCCTGCGCGCCAGCCTGCCCCGCCTCGACGGCGAACTCGCCCTGCCCGGCCTGTCGGCGCCGGTGCAGGTGCAGCGCGATGCACTGGGCGTGGTGACGGTGGACGCGGCGAACGAGGTGGATGCCGCCCGCGCGCTCGGCTGGATCCATGGCCAGGAGCGCTTCTTCGAGATGGACCTCCTGCGCCGTTCGGCCGCCGGCGAGCTGTCCGAGTTGTTCGGCAGCATCGCCATCGACAGGGACAAGGCGGTGCGCACGCACCGCCTGCGCGCGCGCATCCTGGCGCGCTTCGACGCCATCGTTGACGCGCATGGCCGCGCCGTACTGGACGCCTACACGGCGGGCGTCAATGGCGGGCGCCGGGCCCTGGGCGCGCGGCCCTGGCCCTACCTGCTGCTGCGCGCCCAGCCGCGTGACTGGCGCGCCGAGGACAGCCTGCTCGCCGGCTATGCGATGTTCTTCGACCTGCAGGACGAGGAAGACTCGCGCGAACTGGCGCTGTGGAAGATCCGCGGCGTGGTGCCGCCCGCCCTGTACCGCCTGATCGCCGCCGACGGCACGCAGTGGGACGCGCCGCTGGCCGGGCCAGCGCGCGGCAACATCGCGCTGCCGAGCGCCGCTGAGCTCGATCTGCGCCGCCTGCCCGTGCCCGCGCCGGGCAGCAAGGTTGGCGAGACCGAACCGGCGGCGCCGGGCAGCAACAACTTCGCCGTGGCCGGCGCGCTCACCGCCGATGGCCGCCCCATCGTCGCCGACGACATGCACCTGCAATTGCGCGCGCCCAACCTGTGGTTCCGCGCGCGCCTGCGCTATGCGGATGCCACGGCGCCGGCCGGCCGCGTGGACGTCGCCGGTTTCACCTTGCCGGGAATCCCGGCGGTGATCGTCGGCAGCAATACGCACGTGGCCTGGGGCTTCACCAATGCCTACGGCGACTTCGCCGACCTGTATCGCGTGCACTGGGTGGATGCCGCGCACACGCGCTATCGCTCGCGCCTGGGCGACCAGCCCGTGTCGGTCGTGCGTGAACGGATCCTGGTGAAGGGCGCGCCGCCGGTCACGCTGGTCGTGCGCGAAACGCTGTGGGGCCCGATCACGCACGAGAACGGCGCCGGTGAATCGCTGGCCCTGCGCTGGAGCGCGCAGGAACCCGGCTCGCTTAACCTCGGCCTGTCGCAGCTGGCGCGCGCGGGCAACGTGGACGCCGCGCTCGCCGCGGCGGGCAACATCGGCATACCCGCCCAGAACCTGATGGTTGCCGACAGCAGCGGCCGCATCGCCTGGCGCCTGACCGGCCAGATGCCCAACCGAACCGGCGACTGCGATGCCACCGCGCCCGTCGATCCAATGACCTGCGACTGGCAGGGCTGGCGCGCGCCCGGGGTCAATCCGCACATCGTCGATCCGCCCGCGGGCAGGCTCTGGACCGCCAACGCGCGCACCGTCGATGGCGCCGCGCTCGCGCTCGAGGGCGATGCCGGCTACGCCAACGGCGCCCGCGCCCGGCAGATCCGCGATGCCCTGTTCGCCAGGACGCGCTTCGACGAATGCGCGCTGATGGCCATCCAGACCGACGACCGCGCCCTGTTCCTCGCACGCTGGTGGAAGTTGCTGCGCGACACGTCGCAGGGCTCGAGGGACCCGACCTGGATCGCCTTCGAAGCCGCGACGCGAAAATGGGAAGGACGTGCGTCACCGGATTCAGTGAGCTATCGCCTGGTGCGCGAGTGGCGACTGGCCGTGCTCGACCGGATCAAGCGCGGCCTGATAGCGCCGGCGATGGCGCGGCTGGGCAAGGACTTCGCGATGCCGGACCTGCCGCAGGTGGAAGGCGTGGCCTGGCAGCTGGTGACGCAGCGCCCCGCGCACCTGCTGCCACGCGGCACCGCGAGCTGGGATGCGCTTCTGCTCGATGCGGCGAAGGACGTGCAGGGCAAGCTCGAACAAACCGGGCCGCTCGCCGCCCGCACCTGGGGCGAGCGCAATACCGCCGCCATCTGCCACCCGCTGTCGCGTGCCCTGCCCGCGTTCGCCAAGCCGCTGCTGTGCATGCCCGCCGATGCGCTGGCCGGGGACGTGAACATGCCGCGCGTGGTCGCTCCCGGGTTCGGCGCCTCCGAGCGCATGGTCGTCTCGCCCGGCCACGAAGCGCAGGGGTTGATCCACATGCCGGGCGGCCAGAGCGGGCATCTGCTGTCGCCGTTCTGGGGCGCCGGGCACGACGACTGGGTGCAGGGCCGGCCGGCGCCCTTCCTGCCCGGGCCGGCAACACACACGATCACCATGCAGCCCACTGAGTAGAACTACGGATGCCGACCTTGCGGAAGCGCGAGACAACGCACCTTCCAACTGCGTCGATGGGCCTAACATCCAGCAATGGTTGAAGCGACCGCCAGGCGCAAGAAGCTGGAAAACGACATCGCCGGCCTGCGGCTTGGCTTCCTGTCCAGCATGTGGAAAGGCCTGACACTCGTCGCACTCCTGGCTCTCCCCTTCACGCTCTGGCGGACCGTGGCCACGGGCTGGCTACCCTTGTATGGCATCCACCTGGGCCTGGCCCTGGCTGCCATCGTGTTGTGGAAGGTGCAGGCGGGCCTGTCCTACGCGTGGCGCGTGAGCCTGCTCTGCGGCCTGCTCTGGCTGGTCGGATTGCCCGGCGTGCTGACCTTCGGTTTGTCGGCGTCGGGGGTGTGGTGGCTGGTGCTGAGTTGCATGGTCGCCTCGGCCATGGGCTCGGTCCGCGTCGGCATCGCGGTGTCCGCATTCACCGGGTTGGCGCTGTCGCTGGCGGGCGTCGGCTTCGTCACCGGCTGGTTGCAGCCCGCGCTGCCGGCAGATGTCTATCTCCGCTTGCCCTCGTCCTGGGTTGCCGTGATCCTGGTCACGGGCATCGTGGCGGCCCTGGTGACCCACAGTTTCGGCGGCTACACCCGCGCCGCCGACAGCATGCTGCGCCAGATCAACGAACAGCGTGA